>GG730015.1 GCA_000205985.2 uncultured Candidatus Thioglobus sp.
ATGGTTACCGTGATCCACATTCGACCTAAGTGACTTCGCCCGTTTCACGATTAAAAATCTTGGTGGATTGACCAATGTAAACACCCATTGAAATCACCGCACCTTCTTCGACGATCACGCCTTCTACTACTTCTGAGCGTGCACCAATAAAGCAGTTGTCTTCAATAATGGTGGGACTAGCTTGCAGTGGCTCTAACACGCCACCGATACCAACACCACCTGAGAGGTGAACATTCTTACCAATTTGCGCACAAGAACCAACCGTTGCCCAAGTATCAACCATAGTACCTGAATCAACGTAAGCGCCGATATTGACATAACTTGGCATCAGTACCGTGTCTTTGGCAATGTAAGAGCCACGTCTTGCACTGGCTGGTGGAACCACGCGCACACCAGTTGCCTTGAATTCATCAGCCGACATGTCGGCAAATTTTGAAGGAACTTTGTCATAGTATTGAGTAAATCCACCTTGCATTGGCACGTTGTCTTCAATTCTAAAAGACAATAAAACTGCTTTTTTAAGCCACTCATTAACAACCCAGTTACCCACGCCTTTTTGTTCAGCAACACGAGCTTCACCCGAGTCAAGCATGCGTATGGCTTCGTTAACCGCTTGTTTTACTTCTGCAGTAACGCTCTGAGGATTAATGTTTGCTCTGTCTTCAAAAGCAGCTTCAATAATGTCTTTCATTTTCAATATCGTAGTAAAAAATTGGACATTATATCAGACGCGATTTTTCACAGGACTTGAGTAATAATTAGATTTTTAACTTAAATCAAGAAAAAAAAATCCATTGATGCTATGATATGCAAAGTTTATTAAACATAGTTTGAGAGGGTGTATATGGGCCAAAAGAATATTCAAGTTGAGAACCTGTATGAAGAGGGTGAACAGTGGGTACAAAATTTAGGTGAAAAAACCGTTCATGCTAAGCGTATGAAAGGAAAGTTTAGGAGCCTTAAGTGGATTGCTATCGCTGCTTGGACGCCTTTTTTTATAGGCCCTTATCTTACTTGGAACGGCCAACAAGCCATTTTATTTGATGTTGAGAAAAGGCAATATCACCTATTTGAAGTGACTATCTTTCCACAAGACCTTTGGATGTTGACCATGGTGTTGTTATTTTTGGCTATTTTATTAGCTGCCATGACCACTGTTTTGGGTCGAGTATTTTGTGGTTATTTTTGCTTTCAGACCATTTGGACGGATATTTTCACCAAGGTGGAAGAATTTTTTGAGGGGGTACCAGCCAAGCGCCGTAAATTAGAAAAAGAGCCCTGGGGTTTTAATAAGATTAAACTTAAAGTCAGTAAGCACCTTGTTTGGATAGCAATCGCTTTATTTTCAGGCGTTACTTGGATGCTTTATTTTGGTGTGTCGTGGGCCGATTATTTTAATGGAGCAGCCTCAAGCACTACTTTAATCATTACAATTTCAATTGCTTCTGGCGCTTACATATTTGCAGGGCACATGCGAGAACAATCTTGTTTGTGGGTTTGTCCTTATGCTGGTATTCAGGGTGCCATGGTTGATAAGCAAACACTCATGCCAACCTATGACTATTATCGTGGTGAGAAACGCGGCAAACTAAAAAAAGGTGAGTTCGTTGATGGATTTGGTGATTGCATTGATTGTAATCAATGTGTGGCCGTTTGTCCTACGGGGGTTGATATTCGTCAAGGCCAAGAATACGGTTGCATCACTTGTGGTTTATGCATTGATGCCTGTGATTCGGTAATGACTAAAGTTGGCAAGCCTAATGGTCTGATTCGATACGCTTCTTTGGACGAGTTAGAGTATAAAAAACCTTTCGTCGTCTTGTATAAGCGCCCCAGAGTGATTGTGTACTCTACAATTTTATTAACGGCATTATCGATTTTAGTTTATGGGCTGTTTAACATTGCGCCAATGGATCTTAAGGTGTTGCATGATAGACAGCCACTATTTGTTCAACTCTCTGATGGTTCAATTCGAAATAAATATGAGCTTAAAATCATGAACAAAACCGACCAACCAATGTTGGTTGATGTAGGGTTTCAAAGTACGATTAATAATTTAAAGTCTCAAAAAGAGTTGAATAGTGTCGCTATACCATCGGGCAATGTAAAATCCATTTATGTTTATTTAACGGCTTTTGAATCCAATGTTACCGATAACAACGATGTAATTTTTACGGTAATCAGTGATGGCGCGACACTCAAATACAAATCATCGTTCTTCACACCTAAAAGTATGCGATGAGGTTTTATAAGAGCCCCGTGATGGTTGTAATGCTGTCGTTATTTTTGATTTTAGTGGGCGCAACTGTTTATCGAATTATGACCGCATTAGAAACACATCCAGGGATGGTGGTTGAGGATGCCTATGAAAGTGGTGAGCGCTATGGAGAGGTGTTAGCCACCAAGAGAAAACTAGATGAACAGGGTTGGGTGCTGGATTTTTTAATTCCAGAGTTGGCCTTGTATCAAGTGCCTCAAACGTACTTGGTTAAAATTGCACAGCACGGTCAAACGCTAACAGATGCTGAAGTAACGGCTTACTTTGAACGTTCAGTAGGAGCAAAGAATGAGTTTTCTGTGCCAATGAAGTTTGATGGTTCTGTGTATACAGCACAAGTCTCTCTTCCTTTAAAGGGCAGGTGGAACGTTGTTGTTCAGGTTTCTAAGGGGAGTTTTTCACACGGAGCTTTAAAAGAATTATGTGCGTTGGTTGATTCTAGTGACAAGGGCTGTAATCGTTATAAAAGTAAATACATAGGACGTTAGCAATTTTAATCCTCATGGCAGTGATTATGATGATGCTCATAAGTCGCCATTAGGTCATCCATTTGATCAGCAAATAAATCATTAAATTGTGAGTCTTTAAGAATGGATTCTGGCTGTCCGATGCAACAGATATGGCGATACAAGCACAACACTTGAGTGGATTCTTTCATGACCCTGTGAAGATCGTGAGACACCATAAGCACCGCGCAATCTTGTTGTTGGTGAATATCTTGGATGAGTTTGTATAAGTGCATTTGCCCATTGACATCAAGATTTTGAGCAGGTTCATCTAAGATGAGCACGTTGGGCTTTTTAAGCAATGCACGACTCAGGAGTACACGCTGCAATTCGCCACCAGATAAACTTTTTAAAGGAGTGTTCAACAGGCTTTCTATGCCGGTTAAGATAGCTGTTTCATGCACAAAATCTTGATCGACTTTTTGATTAAGATTTAGAAAATCAAACACTGAAATAGGGATAAAGGGGTTGGGGCTAAAAGCTTGTGGTGTGTAACCCAAGCGAATATTTTTTGCTCGATTAACGCCCCCATGATTGGGCTTAATCAATCCCAATAAGACTTTGATGAGAGAGCTTTTACCCGCACCATTTGGGCCAATTAAAGTAATGAACTCACCTTGTTTTAACTCAAAACTAACATTGTCAAGCACACTCTTTCCATGATGGTTAAGAGTGATATTATTTGCACTGATTAGTGTTTGAGTCAAGGTCGCGATGATGGGTTAAAATAAAGACCATTTTATACCTGCAAGATACAAGTTAAGTTGTATCTTGTCCGGTAAAATTTAGCCCATGTCGCATCAACTTATTTTAATGGATGGCTCTGCTTTTTTGTTTCGAGCTTATTTCTCCACACTGGCTCAAAATTTAACCAACGATGAAGGCTTTCCTACGGGCGCTATGTTTGGTGTGGTTAATGCTGTTAAACATCTTCAGAGAAAATATCCGAACGCTAAAATTATTGCTATTTTTGACGCTAAGGGCAAGAATCATCGGCATGATATTTACCCTAAATACAAGGCTCATCGGAAACCGGCAGACTCGGAATTGGTGATGCAAATTGAGCCGTTGTATGAAATTATTCGAGCCATGGGATTCCATTTTTTATGCGTGCCGGGTGTTGAAGCTGATGATGTGATTGCTACGTTGAGTCGGTGTGCAGATCAAAATAAAATTAAAACTATCATTGCTAGTGGTGATAAAGACCTTTATCAATTGGTGAGTGATAATATTTCTCAATTGGACATGAGGGGCAATCTGTATGATCATGATGGTGTGGTTGAGAAAATGGGCGTGCGCCCTGATCAAATTATGGATTTTTTAGCACTCACGGGCGATAGTGCAGACAACATTCCTGGTGTGCCAAGCGTAGGCCCTAAAACAGCCATTAAGTGGTTGCAAGCTTATAATGATGTTGCTGGTGTTAAAGAAAATTCAGCGCAAATTAAAGGCAAAGTGGGTGAAAAATTACGCGATAGTTTCGGCTTATTAGACATGTCTCACCAATTGGTTGAGCTTAAATTTGACGTTGACTTGCCTTGCAATATTCTCGATGATGAACCAGGGCAAGACAACATCAAGCTTGTGAGCTTATACAAGCGATATGGGTTTTCCATGTGGCTTAAACAATTGGGAAATACTGCTGGCACTAATACAGACAACAACGAACCGCCTGAGACGGACTTAGTGAAAGAAAAAAACCGAGATAGGGAAGAAAATTGCAGCTCTTGGTTTGATGAGTACACTCAGAACCTAGTGCTAGAACAAACGGACTTTGAAAATCTCGTTGAGCGACTGAAAAATAGTCGATCGTTTGTGTTTGATTTAGAAACAACCTCGTTGGATTATATGAACGCAGCCATTGTTGGCTGGGTATTTTTGGTGGATAAAGACAGTTTTTATGTGCCCGTTGGGCATGATTATTTAGACGCACCTAAACAGCTAGATTTTGATGACGCGTTGTTAACATTAAAGCCGATTTTGCAAGACGAGTCCATTAACAAAGTCGGGCAAAATCTTAAATACGATGCCCATGTATTGGCCAATTACCAAATTGATTTAAATGGCATCAGCGATGACACTATGGTGAAGTCCTACGTCCTCAATTCAGTGGCTACAAGACACAACATGGACGATTTGTCGATGCATTACCTTAATCACCAAACCATTCATTTTTCCGATGTGGCTGGCAAGGGTAAGAAGCAAATCACCTTTAATCAAGTAGGCTTGGAGGCGGCTTTTCCTTACGCTTGTGAAGACGTAATTGTAACCCATGAGCTGAATAAAGTACTGGACGAGGACATTGTACAATATCCAAAATTAGTTAAGTTGTATCAAGTTCTAGAGATGCCATTGATTAAGGTGTTGCTTAGAATGGAACGTAATGGCGTTGAAATTGATGCGGGCTTGCTTAATGCTCAACAGTTGGATGTTGTTAAACAAATGAATGAGATTCAATCCCAGGCGTTTGAATTAGCGGGAGATGCGTTTAACCTTGAATCACCCAAACAAATTCAACAAATTTTATTCTCTGAAGAGGGTTTAGGGCTTGAAGCAAAGAAGAAAACTCCAAAAGGTGCGCCGTCTACTAATGAAGAAGCGTTAAAACTTTTAGACCACCCTCTGGTGGATTTAATTCTTAGCTATCGAACACTGACTAAGCTTAATTCAACTTACCTTGAGGCATTGCCAAAACAGATTGATTTAAACACCAAACGCTTACACACTTCTTATCATCAAGCGGTAACTGCGACGGGCAGATTGTCGTCATCCAATCCTAATCTGCAAAACATCCCCATTCGAACAGAATTGGGTGCGCGCATTAGGGGTGCTTTTATTGCTGGCAAAGGCAACGTTATTATTGCAGCGGATTATTCACAGATTGAACTGCGAATCATGGCGCACATTTCTCAAGATAAGAGCCTTATTGAAGCGTTTAATAATGACGTTGATGTGCATAGCGCCACGGCATCAATGATGTTTAATGTGCCGATAGAAGAAGTAAATAAGGATCATCGCCGTAATGCTAAAGCCATCAATTTTGGCTTGATTTATGGCATGAGTGCTTTTGGACTGGCCAAACAAATCAACGTTTCTAGAACCGAAGCCAAGCAATACATTGATGCTTATTTTGAGAATTATCCAGGCGTGTTAAATTACATGGACAACATAAGAGAAGCCGCTAAAGTGCAGGGTTATGTTGAAACCATTATGGGCAGACGTTTGTATTTGCCACAGATTAATGCTAAAAATAAAATGCTACAACAACATGCTTTACGTACAGCCATTAATGCACCGATGCAAGGTTCGTCAGCAGACATTATCAAAAAGGCCATGCTCGATGTGCATGAGTGGATTGGCGATGGCAATGATGAGATTAAAATGATTATGCAGGTGCACGACGAACTGGTATTTGAAGTGAATGCGTCAAAAGCAGATGAGTTTGCTAATAAAATACAAGAGTTAATGGCAAATGCTTATCAGTTGGATATACCGCTAGTGGTTGATGTTGGTATTGGCGATTCTTGGCAACAAGCGCATTAGTTTTTTGAATTAAAACAGATTTACGCATGAAAGAACAATTACAAGCACTATTAAAGCAAAGCCTAGAATCATTAGTGAATGATGACATTCTTAGTGAAGCACCAAAGAGCATTCGCCTTGATCATTCTAAAGACAAAACTCACGGCGACTTTGCCTCTAACATTGCATTGGTTCTGTCTAAACAAGCCAAATGTTCACCGCAAAAATTAGCCCAGCAAATCATTGATCGTCTGCCCAATTCTGGAGAGATTGTAAAAACTGAAATTGCCGGACCTGGGTTTATTAATTTTTTCATGTCTCAAGGCTCCAACACAGCAGTCCTTGAGCAAATCCTTGAGCAAGGTATTGGCTATGGATGCTTGGACATTGGCAAAGGCCAAAGTGTTTTGTTGGAGTTTGTTTCTGCTAATCCTACTGGGCCCTTGCACGTGGGACACGGTCGCGGTGCTGCTTATGGGGCGACAGTGGCTAATTTATTGCGAGCACTTGGCTTTAAGGTTGATAACGAATATTACGTTAATGATGCTGGTCGACAAATGGACATTTTGGCGACTTCGGTCTATCTGCGTTATATTGAAACCGACCAATTCCCCGATAATGGCTATAAAGGGGACTACATTTTTGACATTGCTGAGCAAGTTAAGGGTGTTGAAAGATTGGATATATTCACAGACGTTTGTGCTGATGAAAAAGACGGCGGCGATAAAGAGAAGCACATAGACGACCTAATTGCTAATTGCAAGCAAGCTTTGGGCGATGACTATAAAAAAGTGTTTGACCTAGCAATTGACGATATATTGTCTGGCATTAAAACTGATTTATCTGAATTTGGAGTTGAATACCAGCAATGGTTTTCAGAGCAATCGTTAATTGACAGTGGACGTGCAAAAACAACCATTAAATCGCTTCAAGATTCTGGACATATCTATGAAAAAGATGGCGCACTTTGGTTTAAAACCACCGATTTTAACGATGAAAAAGACCGTGTGGTAGTTAGAGATAACGGCATCCATACTTATTTTGCATCGGACATCGCCTATCATCTTGAAAAATTTGAACGTGGATACGACAAAATCATCAATATTTGGGGTGCGGATCATCACGGTTACATTGCTAGAGTCAAAGCTTCTGTTGAAGCGTTGGGCCATAAGTCTGAAAAATTAGAAATTTTATTGGTGCAATTTGCCAATCTGTACCGTGGCGGTAAAAAAGTACAAATGTCCACACGCAGCGGTTCGTTCGTTACCTTAAAAGAGTTGCGTCATGAAGTTGGTAACGATGCAGCGCGTTTTTTCTACGTTTTACGCAAATCAGAACAACACATGGATTTTGACTTAGACTTGGCAAAATCTAAAACTAACGAAAATCCAGTGTTTTACATTCAATATGCGCATGCACGTATTTGCTCGGTACTTAAGCAAGCCGATGAAAAATTCCCGAATAACTCCACTGCGCCGAATTTATCATTGCTCGATGATAAGGCTGAAGTGGCTTTGGTTAAGGAGCTTAATCGTTATAAAGATGTATTACAAACCTCAGCACTCAATTACGAACCGCATGTATTGGCTTATTACCTGCGTGATTTATCGGCCAGTTTCCACAGCTATTACAACAGTTGTGAATTTTTGGTTGAAGATGCACAACTCAGATCATCAAGGTTATTACTGATTAAATCGGCTAAACAACTTTTATCAAACGGTTTAAATTTGTTAGGCGTGAGTGCGCCTAATTCAATGTGAGTGACCAAGCACAAAGAGACGAAGCCTTAGACGTTACACGATCTTTTATTGTTCAAGCGCCTGCTGGGTCGGGAAAAACTGAGTTATTAGCTCAGCGTTATTTAAAGTTGTTATCAATTTGCGACGATCCAGAAAACGTCATGGCCATGACGTTCACCAATAAAGCAGTTGATGAGTTGACTGAGCGTGTTTTGTCCTCACTCAAATCAACGAACGAGCCAAGACCAAAACAGGCGCATAAACAAATTACTTACGACCTGGCTTTGAAAGTGATGGAGCGTTCACAAAATCGAAATTGGCAATTGTTGCAAATGCCACAGCGTCTTAAGATATTTACCATTGATGGTCTTTCCAGTTTAATTACTGGGCGCTACCCCACTCCGTTGCAATTAGTACCTCCGCGTATCATGGCACAAGATTGGGAAAGAAAAAAAGTCTATCGTCTTGCGGCTGAGCAAGTGTTGGTAATGATTGATGATGAGGAGCACAGCAAGGTTATTTCATCATTATTATTGTATTTAGACAACAACATCGAAAAATTTTATCGTCTAACAACCAGCATGCTGGCTAAGCGTGATCAATGGTTAACACGATTGTACCTAGGCGATACGCTTGATCCATCTATACTTCAAGACAGTGCTTCTAAAATTGTGACTCAACATTTAAGCCACTTGGAGAAAGAAGCCAAGCAATGCATTGGTCAAGATTTTTTTGATTTAATTGCCGTTAATACAAAAGATGAATATGCGCAAATTCAGTCATTACCAGCAAGTGGTGTTGAAGATTTATCGGTGTGGAAGGATCTTAGTTCGTTGTGTTTAAAAAAAGACGGCTTGTGGCGTAAAAGTCTTAATAAAAATAACGGCTTCCCACCCGAGCTTAAAGTGCAAAAACAAGCGTTTGAAAAAATATTGCAAACATTAGGCGCACGCGAATCTTTGACGCAGCTTTTAGGCGGGGTTAATCGATTACCCGACGTTGATTTTTCTGAATTGGAAATACAAGCACTGCAAGACATTGCTCAAGTGTTAAAGCTTTGTGTTGCACGACTTAATCTGTTGTTTGAACGTGAACAGGCGCATGATTTTATTGAGGTAGCCTTACGCGCTGACCATGCATTGGATGACCGCTCGAACATTAGTGACATGGCTTTATTTTTGGATTATAAAGTTCAACACATACTCATTGATGAGTTTCAAGACACATCTGCTTCACAATTTAATTTAATTAAAAAGCTTATTTTCCATTGGCAAGCCGATGATGGGAGAACGCTGTTTCTAGTGGGCGACCCTATGCAATCCATCTACCGATTTAGAGAATCACAGGTGGGCTTATTTTTACAAGTCAAGGCAAAGGGTATTGCCAATACAATGCCAAAATCGCTTAAATTAAGTACAAACTTTCGTTCTTCAAAAAGCATCGTTGCAGGTAACAATCGTTTTTTTGAAAAAATATTCCCCCATGAGGAAGACGTTTATCAAGGTGCCATTCGTTATTCTGAATCAATATCAGATTCGGATTTAACCAATGATCATGCCATTGTTTTTCATCCATTTGCCCATGATCAATATCAAGCAGAAGCAGTTTCAGTGTTGGAAATCATCAACAATGCTTTGAGTGAAAATCCAAAAGGAGAAATTGCTATTTTGGTTAGAACGCGTTCACACTTGAGTGATATTGTTGATGTTCTAAAAGTACATGGCATTGATTTTGAATCCATTAAAACCAATCCATTAAAAGATCATTTGTTGATCAGAGATTTGCTGTCACTCACAAAAGCATTGTTGCATTTAGGCGATAAACTCGCATGGTTGAGTGTGCTTAGGGCGCCTTGGTGTGGTTTGTTGTTGGAAGATTTGCTGGTATTTTCTGAACACGACGATCTCATTATTTATGAACAATTATCCGATCCAAAAATTTTAAATCAACTCACACAAGATGGAAAAAAAAGAGCGCAACACATTGCACAATCTTTGAGTAGCGTTATTAACAATCAAGCGCGTTTTGATTTTGTAGAAATCCTTACTCACGCCATTGATCAGTTAGGCATTGTGCCGTCGCTTTCACCTCAAGAACTGATGATTAAAAATCAGTTTTTACAAATTATTTTTGACTGTGAATCTCAACAATTACTTAATATTGAAACCATTGAAGCAACGTTAGAGGATCTATACGCACCCAGTAAAACTGCACAAGTAAAGTTAATGACCATTCATCAGTCCAAAGGATTGGAGTTTGATACGGTGATTATTCCTGGTTTAGGTAGAAAGCCCAGAAGTGATAATGCACCCATCATGCGCATGAGAGAATTTGCCAACCGATCCTTGTTATTAGCACCGATAAAATCATTTACCGACAGTGAAGACAGTAATACTTACAATTATTTAAAATTTATCGAATCACAGCAGGATAAGTTTGAGACCATGCGCTTGTTGTACGTTGCGATGACACGTGCTAAAAATAATTTGCACTTATTAGGCGCACTCACCAAGAACAACAAGGCAAATGCTAAAAGCTTGCTGAATATGCTGATGCAGTTCTATGAGGGTCATTTTGATGACGTTGATATTGATAACCAACAAGATGCGATTAAAAGTTTAGATGCCCCTAAGTTGGAACGGTTTACTCATTTAAAAAGTGTTTTGCAAGAGGAGAATGGCCAAGGCGAGAGCGTTGAATATAATAAAAAATTTGAGCTTTTATTCAAAAGTTTATTAGGCACATTGGTGCATCAATACTACGAGCAAGGGCTGTTTAATCCTGATAAAAAAAATGTGGAAATAAAGTTAATTGAGTCTGGAATCTCACCTAATGATCTTGATCAATACGCCCAGTATGTGATCAAATTGTTAGACAGCACCAAGCAAGATTCACAATTTGAATGGCTGTTCAAACAACGTGAATCAACTTTGGTTGAAGCAGAATTTGTTAATGGCGATACCGTCATTGCCATTGATCGACTGTTTATCGATGATGATGTTTTGTGGATTATTGATTTCAAAACAGCCTCTTTGTTGGATGACGAATCAGAGTCTCAGTTTGTGCAACGACAAAAATCTGAACACACCAAGCAGTTGCTATTTTATCAAGAGGTGTTGTCAAAAATTTATCCCAATAATATTAAGTGCGCGCTGTATTGCCCCGCTGTGCAAAAAATCATAGAAATCAGCTGATTTACAAAATTTCCAAATTTTTTTGCTACGAAACAGATAAGACCTGTTTTGTAGCAATAGTTGGTTTTTTTATTTAAATTAATGCTGAATAAGTCCAGTAATCACTTGTTTTATCAGTTTTATAGTGGTCTTGTACCAATTCTGGCTTTGGTCAGGATGTGTATGACTCTCATTTTCATTATTTTCAATATTTTGATGCTATTTATAAAACTGAGGTCAACCGCTATATCGTTATCACCACGGACTTCGTATAATGAAATTTGTCCTGTCATGTTTATTTGTTAATATACTTCTATCTCCTTAAAAATAGAGTTGCATGCCAGGGCTTTTATTAATTAAATCAAAAGGAATAAGCAAATGAATAAAACAGAATTAATCGAAGCAATCGCTTCAGCAGCAGGTTTATCTAAAGCAGACGCAGGTAAAGCATTAAACGCAACTACAGATGCAATCACAGGTGCTATGGCAAAAGGTGATGGCGTACAGATTACAGGCTTTGGTAGCTTTATAACTAGAGCTAGAGCAGCACGCTCTGGTCGTAACCCACAAACGGGTGCTACGATTCAAATTAAAGCATCTACAGTGGCTGCATTTAAAGCAGGAAAGGCATTAAAAGAGGCTGTAAATAAATAGTTATTTGGTTTAAAACGGTTGTTATAAATAAAAAAAGCACCTTAATTGGTGCTTTTTTATTGCCCCAAAGCTAAGTCATAAATTTTTGGGGTAGACCACTATATTAGTATTTATGATATAGATTATATACGCACTATTAGAAAAGCTGAGGGATTTTTTGATTACAGGAGTTTCTATGATGGATACATTTTACAAAACATGGATTAGAAT
>GG730014.1 GCA_000205985.2 uncultured Candidatus Thioglobus sp.
ATAGCCTAATTAAACAATTAGAAAACACACACCAAAAATACGATTATTTTAATAATAACATTGAATATATTCACGTATTAGGTAGTGGCCACTACGATAATCCAAAATGGCCTCTATCTAGTCAAATTAGTAGTACTAGCTTAAAAAGAACTATGGAAGGTATTAGTATTTTTAAAAAAATAAACAAGCCTAATTTAAAATTAATTTTTACTGGGTTCCCAGGGTTTGGAAATCAAATATCTAATGCTGAGATAAATGCAAAAATTGCAAGAATTGCAAATATCTCTGATAATAACTTGATTATTAATGGCAACCCAAAAGACACCCATGAAGAAGCCATATTTGCCAAATCAATTATTGGGGACAAACCATTTATACTGGTAACTTCAGTATCACATATGACTAGAGCAATAGAACTGTTTACAAATATGGGCATGAACCCAATTGCCGCCCCGACAGAATTTAAAAAAAGTAAAAAGATAGAATGGTTATCAGCCCCAAGTATAGGATCTATTAAAAAATCAAAAAATATAATCCACGAGTTCTTAGGTAGAATATGGGCTTTTATACAGTTAAATAAAAACTAAAAAACCCGCCTTTCGGCGGGTTTTTTATTGAGTTTTATCTATTACTATTTATTTGTAAACAGCGCATAGATAACAGCAACTGCTGCTAAACCGACTAATCCGTGCGAGCCAAGGCTTGCAACAATGCCAGTAATGGTGCCAATGACATCGCCACCAATAAATGGTACGCCTGCAGCGCCTGTACCAAAGATTACTTGAACCACAACAGCTAAAGCAATTAAAGCGATACCCGCTTCGGTTAGTTTTTTGATTGTATTGATAATAGTATCAAACATATTTTCCCCTCTTTAGTTTTATTAATAACCCAACTTCATTGTCGGATTATTGTTAATTTAGAGTGTTTATTAATCAATGTCAAGCATTATTTGATGAAAAAATGCAAAATAGTTGAATAAATCAAACAATTTACTAAAAAATTATCAAATTTGCAACACTTAAACCCTTATGCCGTAAAGGAAAGCGCGATTCCAGCAAAAATCACCATGCCCAGGTAATTATTATGCAAAAAAGCTTGAAAACAGGCTGTTTTCTCTCTATTTTTGATCAAAACTTGATGGTAAATCATTAAAAATGCACTTAAAATTAGGGAAATGTCGTAAAAAACAGCTAAATTGAAAATTTCCGAAATTTTTATCAATGTCAATAATAGGCTAATTTGTAAAACACCAATGATCCATTTATCGTACTTTGCAAAAAGTATGGCGGTGGACTTAACTCCAATCTTTAAATCCTCCTCACGATCAGACATGGCATACATAGTATCGTAAATCACCGTCCAAATAATCGTGGCCAAAAAAATCCACCACGCCGAAACGGGCACGTTGTTGTTGGTTGCCGCAAATGCCATCGGCACACTCATGGCAAAAGCCAAGCCAAGTACAAACTGTGGTAAATGTGTCCAGCGCTTGGTAAAGGGATAAAGCATTGCTAAAAATAACGCAACAAATGCTAGCTGTACGGTAAGCCAATTGGTCAACAACACTAACAGAAATGCTAAACCGACTAACCCTATAAATAATTTAAGCGCATTACCCGTAGTAACTTCGCCTGAAGTAATGGGTCTATTTTTAGTACGCTCAATGAGTTTGTCAATATTACGATCAGCGTAATCATTAATCACACAGCCTGCTGAACGCATCAGCGCTACACCTAAAATAAAGATAATCAGCAATTCAATGCTTGGCCAACCATCTGCCGCTAAAAATAGAGCCCACAACGTGGGCCATAATAATAGGTAAATACCAATCGGCTTGTCAAGTCGCATTAGGCGTAAATATGCATTCATAATTTAGCTAAAAAATCCTCCAGATCTTTAGATAATGGAGCTTTCACTTTTTGAATCTCACTGGTCAGTGGATTGGCAAATGTTAATTGATGTGCGTGTAAAAATAATCGTTTTAAGCCTTTGGCCTTTACTTGAGTGTCGAAAATTTTATCACCGTATTTATCATCAAAAGCAATAGAATGTCCAGCGTATTTTGCATGCGCGCGGATTTGGTGCATGCGTCCAGTTTCAATCAACACTTCAACCAACGATGCTTCAAATTCATCATTGTGAAAATTTTTCAACGGTTGAAAGTGGCTCACGGCCTGTTTACCTTTAGCATCAATCACAACGCCTCTTGAATTTTGGTAAAGCGGTGCATCAATGGTGTGTCGTTTTTTTGACCAAGTACCTTTGACCAAAGCTGTGTAACGTTTTTCCATTTGATGTTGGCTCAGTTGCTCGTGTAGATTTTTTAAGACACTGCGTTTTTTAGCAATGAGCAAAACACCAGAAGTTGATCGATCAAGCCTGTGCACTAATTCCACCGGCTCTTTATACATACCCCTAAGTGCTTCGATCACGCCAACAGCAACACCGCTGCCACTGTGTACGGCCAGTCCACTCGGTTTATTAATAATTAACAAGCCTTTATCTTCATACAAAATAGCATCGCTCAATAGTTGTTTAAGACTGTCTGAAACTACAACTTGAATGGATTCTGAAACACGAATTGGTGGAATTCGTACAACGTCATCCAGTTGCAATTTGTACTCTGCTTTTTTTCGACCTTTATTAACTCGCACTTCGCCTTTTCGAATGACGCGATAGATGTGTGATTTTGGTACGCCTTTAAGATGCTTGAGCAAGTAATTATCAAGGCGTTGACCTTCGGAAAATTCATCGACGGTTTTAAAACTAACACTCATAAAGAAAACAATTGCTTGAAATTATTTGTGGTTGTATCAGCAATATCGTTAATACTGGTGCCGCGTATCTCGGCTAATTTTTCTGCCACGTAATACGTATAAGCCGGTGAATTTGACTTACCACGGTATGGCACAGGTGTTAAATACGGCGAGTCCGTTTCGACCAACAAGCGATCGGCAGGAACTTTTTTAGCCACTTCACGTAAATTAGATGCACTCTTAAACGTAATGATGCCGGAAAAAGAAATGTAGAATCCTAAATCCAGAGCGGCTTTTGCCGTGTCCCAATCCTCAGCAAAACAATGCATCACGCCAGCGACTGCCTTTTCTTGCTGCATAATCTCAATCGTATCGGCCTTGGCATCACGCGTATGAATAATCATCGGCTTTCTAGATTCATTAGAGGCTTTAATGTGCCGTCTAAAACGATCTCGTTGCCAATCGGCCGTGTCTTTTTCAATGTGAAAATAATCCAACCCAGTTTCGCCAATGGCAATAATCTTGTCATGGCTGGCTAAAGATAGTATTTCCTCAACACTGGGATCCTTGCCCTCTTGCTCAGTAGGATGCACCCCAACTGATGCGTAAATTTGATCGTGTGCTTTAGCCAGAGTAAACACCTCATCAAAGTGCTCTAAGTCGATACAAACGCATAAAAATTGAACAACTGATAACTCTTTGGCGTGCGCCAACATGCTCTCAATACTACCGCCAAATTGATCTAAATCAACCCGATCAATGTGGCAATGAGAATCAACAATATTCATAGAGAGCTTTGCATAAAATAGGGATGATTAGAAAAATGACAGATTTTATTAAATTGGTAATTTTTTAAAGCCACTCCTAGCAGGGCTAAGGGTGTTTTTAAAAAGTTTCCAAGTTGATGAAAGATGGTATTTTGATTATTATTCATATTTATGCAAAGGTCTCTCACAAACCTAATTTCTTAAAAAACCCTTTAGCTTTATTGTTGAGCTTACCTTTCAGTTCTTCTAATTCACCTTCAAGCTTTCTACGAACACCTTCTTTAATTTCTTTCTCATTCAATCTCAAGCCTTTATTTTCGACTTCTTCTTGAATTCTACGTAGTGCTATTTTCATCAACTCTGGCCCTACATGATTAATAGGAATACCATTAGGCGCACCAAAATTACGAATCACCACATCAGGAACCTCAACCGTATCCTTAAACCATTGAGTGTCAATATTAAGCTGGGTGTTAATAAACTTTAAGTCTTTAATAATGACTCGAGCTTCTGAACCCGCCTCTGTTTTCTGATTTGTCTGAGAGCTTTTATCTTTAATAACGGAATTACTCGAACCGGTTGAAGTTTGCTCCAAATTTTTCAATAAGACAACCAAGTTAACTTGTTTATTGTTTTGTTCTAAAGTGAATAACAAGCCGTCAAACTCTAATTGCTCTAGGACGATTAAATCTTCTTGGCTCTCAATGTCAACAGTCGCACTTAAATGATTAAGCACAAAAGCATTTTCATTTTTAAAAGTTTCTGGATTTTTCACCTCGATAAAATCTAAATTGATTTTTCTATCGGATAAATCACTCCTAAATTCAGCAATGCTTACGGGTGTTTTTAATACCTTTTGAGCGTAAGATTCAAGCGCACTTTTAGTCAGCCCATCGAAGAAAAAGACAACTGCCAATACAACAACAATAACGACAGCTAATAAATAAATCAGTATTTTTTTCATAATCATCCCATTTGTATTTCTAATAAAAATCGATCCTCAGACACGTACGGTACATTAATTTGGTGTGAAATCATACGCACACCTTTAATCGCCTCTTGTGAAAAATGATCGCCTTTCATCAATAAGTAACGACCATTATCACACAATAAATGTTGAGTGAGTTTCAATGTTTTGTCAACCTCGGCAAAGGCGCGTGACGTAATTTGAGTAAAACACTTCATTGCCTGAAAATCTTCAACTCGCTGATTCACCACGGTTAAATTATCAAGCTTTAATTGGGTTTTAGCAAACTGCATAAATCGACACTTCTTGCCTACACTGTCCAGCACACTTACCGATAATTCAGGCCTCACAATCGCCAGGACAATGCCTGGTAAGCCAGCTCCCGCACCTACATCCAATAATGGCTCGTTACCAATATAAGGCAAAATCGACAAACTATCAAGCAAGTGTTTTTTAACGCCTGACTCTAAATCACGAATAGCACTCAGATTGTAAGTCTTGTTCCACTTGAAAATCAACATAAGGTAGTCCAGTAACTGGTCAGATTGTTGATCGCTCAACAACAAACCCATTTGATCAGCGCCATCTTGTAATAGTTGCTTGAGTTCATTCATGAAACAACTTTATAGGTCTTAAGGTACACCAATAAAATAGAAATAGAAGCGGGTGTTACCCCTTGAATACGGCTTGCTTGACCAATGGTTTCTGGCTTGTACTGACTTAACTTCTGCCTTACTTCAGCAGAGAGTGCTTTAATCGAATCATAATCCATGTGGCCGGATAATTTAGTATCTTCATTTTTTCTATATTTTTCAATCTCTTCCAGTTGACGCTTGATATAACCTTCGTATTTGATTTGATTCTCAACCAAGGCAATCAGTGTTCTATCGGTTAGAAACGGTTTTCCAGATTCAATTTTACTCAATGTATCATAACTAACCTTAGGCCTTTTAAGCAACTCCAACAAAGAGTATTCATGACTCAGACTCAGGCCCAGTGTTTCACCGGCCTGAGTATCATTGGCTTGTATCCAAGTACTTTTTAATCGTTGCTTTTCTTGTGCGACTGTCTTGTATTTTTTCTCAAATGCTTGCCAACGTGCATCATCAATTAAACCTAATTCTCTGGCTTTAGGAGTAAGACGTTCATCGGCATTGTCTTCACGTAACAGTAACCGATACTCAGCACGCGAGGTAAACATACGGTATGGCTCATTGGTGCCTTTAGTGATTAAGTCATCTACCATTACCCCAATATAACTTTCATCACGTTTTGGATGCCAAGGATTTTTCTCTTGAACGCTACACGCTGCATTCACACCTGCCAATAAACCTTGAGCAGCTGCTTCTTCATAACCGGTGGTGCCGTTAATTTGCCCGGCAAAATACAGGCCTGATATTTTTTTAACTTCCAAGGTTTGTTTAAGCCCTCGTGGATCAAAAAAATCATATTCAATGGCATACCCAGGTCGTACAATTTTCGCATTCTCAAAGCCTTTAATTGAATGGATAAAATCCACTTGCACTTCATACGGCAGTGAAGTGGACACGCCATTTGGATACACCTCGTTTGTGGTTAAACCTTCAGGTTCAACAAAGATTTGATGAGAATCACGCTCAGCAAAGCGTACTACCTTGTCTTCAATTGATGGACAATATCGTGGACCAATGCCTTCGATGTTGCCCGTGTACATTGGTGAATCTTTTAAGCCATCACGAATAAAGTCGTGAGTTTTTTCATTAGTATGAGTAATGTAACAAGGAATTTGATCAGGATGGTCTGACAATTTCCCCATAAAAGAAAAAGTTGGTAATGGGGTATCACCTGGTTGTGCTTGCAATACGCTAAAGTCAATCGTACGGCCGTCGAGTCGTGGCGGTGTACCAGTTTTTAAACGACCCACGCCCAAATCATAAGCCCTGAGTGTTCTGGATAAAGCATTGGATGGCGCATCACCGGCTCGACCACCTTCAAAATTAGACTGGCCAATATGAATCATGCCACCCAAGAACGTACCCGAAGTCAAAATAACTTTATCGGCTAAGAAACTCAAACCCATCTGGGTTTTAACACCTTTAATTACATTATCTTTAATAACAAGATCATCCACTGCTTGTTGAAATAAAGATAAATCCTCTTGATTTTCTAAAATATAGCGAATCGACGCTTTATACAAAACACGATCTGCCTGTGCTCGCGTTGCACGCACAGCAGGGCCCTTT
Organism: uncultured Candidatus Thioglobus sp.; assembly: GCA_000205985.2. Taxonomy (GTDB): domain Bacteria; phylum Pseudomonadota; class Gammaproteobacteria; order PS1; family Pseudothioglobaceae; genus SUP05. The sequence continues at coordinate 6,716 of GG730014.1, forward strand.
GAAGCATTTAAAGTGCGAAACTGAATGCCGGCTTTGTCAATCGCTGTTGCCATTGCGCCACCCATGGCATCAATCTCTTTAACCAAGTGGCCCTTACCAATGCCGCCAATCGCAGGGTTGCAACTCATTTGCCCCAAGGTTTCAATATTATGCGTAATCAGTAGCGTGTTTACGCCCATGCGTGCCGAAGCCAATGCCGCCTCAGTACCGGCATGACCACCGCCAATCACAATCACTGAATAATGCTTAGATGTTTGCATAATTTATTGTATCACTTGAAAACGAAAAAAGGCTCGTTATAAAACGAGCCTTTAAAACTTAGTGTTTAGTGCTTTACTTGATGTTAGCGTCTAACTCACCCGCAGCGTATCTTTGGCTCATTGTGTCTAATGAAGACACCTTAATTTTATCAGCGTTACCCGCTGAACCAAACGCCTCAAAACGCGCCGCACAAATATCAGACATTGCACTAGTAGCTTCTTTTAAAAATTTACGTGGATCAAAGTTTGATGTGTTTTCAATCAAGTGACGACGAACCGCACCCGTTGATGCCATGCGTAAATCAGTATCAATATTTACTTTACGAACACCATTCTTAATACCCTCTTGAATTTCTTCTACTGGCACACCATAAGTTTGGCCCATATCGCCACCAAAGTCATTAATAATCTTCAACCAGTCTTGTGGTACTGAAGACGAACCGTGCATTACTAAGTGTGTATCTGGAATGCGCTCATGGATTTCTTTAATACGATCAATACGCAAAACCTCACCTGTAGGCTCTTGAGTAAATTTATAAGCACCGTGTGAAGTACCAATCGCGATTGCCAAAGCATCAACATTGGTTGCTCTAACAAAATCAGCTGCTTCTTCAACTGATGTTAACAATAGATCAAGGTCTAATTTACCTTCAGCACCATGGCCATCTTCTTCGCCCATTTCGCCCGTTTCAAGTGAACCTAAACAACCTAACTCACCTTCAACTGATACACCGCCTGCATGTGCCATTTTAACCACTTCTTTAGTCACATCAACATTGTACTCAAAGCTTGACGGTGTCTTACAATCTGCTTCTAAAGAGCCATCCATCATTACTGATGAAAAACCTGACTGGATTGAACGCAAACATACTGCTGGTTCAGAACCATGGTCCTGATGCATTACCACTGGAATATGCGGATACATTTCAGTTGCTGCAATAATCAGGTGACGTAAAAACGGCTCACCTGCATAACCTCTAGCGCCTGCAGAACCCTGCATAATCACTGGACTGTTAGTCTTGTCAGCAGCCTGCATAATTGCATGGACTTGCTCCATATTGTTAACGTTAAATGCTGGCATACCGTAATTGTTTTCTGCCGCGTGATCTAGTAATTCTCTTAATGAAATTAACATATCTTTCTCCTTTCTTATTTTTACTATTTAATAATTATTATCACCGACACGAAGAATTTTCATCATGTTGGTTCCGCCTGATTCGTCTTTATACATACCTTTGGTTAATACTACCAAATCTCCATCTTCTACAACCTCGTTTTTTATCAGTGTTTCTATAACGGTTTCATTCACCTGAGACCAGCCACTGGCACTCTTTTTCTCAATACCACAAGGATAAACACCACGATAAAGCGTTACTTTACGCAAGGTTTGGATACTATCACTCATTGCATAAATTGAAATATTAGAACTCATTCTAGACATCCACATGGCAGTCTTGCCTGTTTCTGTCAATGCTGCAATTACTCTAACGCCTAAATGATTAGCCGCGTACATAGTACTCATAGCAACGGTTTCATCAATGCCTTTAAAGTGTTCATGCAAACGATGATGGGAAACTTTTGCAATTGGATTTTTCTCAGTCTCCAAGCAAACATCATGCATGGTCTTAACTGCGTTTTCAGGGTAATCACCCGCTGCTGTTTCTGCTGAAAGCATGACTGCGTCAGTACCATCCAATACAGCGTTTGCCACGTCAAATACCTCTGCACGCGTTGGAATCGGATTGGTAATCATTGATTCTAACATTTGCGTGGCTGTAATCACAATGCGATCATTTGATCTTGCGAGTTTAATTAAACGCTTTTGTTGCGCTGGCAATTGCGGGTCACCAATCTCAACACCTAAATCACCTCGCGCCACCATAATGCCGGCAGATTCCTCAATAATATCTAATATAGTCTCTTCTACTAATGATTCAGCACGCTCAATCTTTGAAATAACGCCGGCAGCACATCCTGCCGCCTTTAATAGTTTCTTGGTTTCTCGCACATCATCGCCACTAACAGGAAAAAGATAATGCTACGTAATCAGCCTTGGCTTTTGCCGCAATGAGAATGTCTTTTTTATCCTTCTCAGTCAATGCATTTGCCGACAAGCCACCGCCACGAAGATTGATGCCTTTTTTATCTGATAATGCACCGCCTTGTGTTACCACGGTATTGATCTTATTGCCTTCAACGCTGGTGACTTCCATAACAACTTTGCCATCATCTAACAACAATACATTGCCCGGCTTAACTTCTTGAGGCAGGGTTTTATAAGCAATACCTACTGAATCTTGGCCACCAGAGTTTTCATCTAGATCCGCATCCAATGCAAAAGCATCGCCATTGTTCAGCTGAATTTTCATGCCATCTTTAAATGAAGCGATGCGAATTTTTGGGCCTTGCAGGTCCATTAAAATACCAATGTAGGTATGATTGGCTTGCGCCCATTCACGTACCGCCTTAACTCGACCCAGGTGCTCTTCTTCCGAACCGTGAGAAAAGTTAATACGTACAACATTAACACCTGCGACTAAAATACTTTCTAGTATGCCTTCTTTATCCGTTGCCGGACCTAGGGTTGCTAATATTTTGGTTCTTCTTGGCAAAATTTTACTCCGCAGCTCTTTGTTCTAAAATTTCTACGGCTGGCAATTTTTTACCTTCTAAAAACTCCAAGAAAGCGCCGCCACCGGTTGAAATGTAACTAATTTTATCTTCAATGTCGTACTTGTCAACCGCTGCTAAAGTGTCACCACCACCAGCAATTGAAAACGCATCGGATTCTGCAATGGCCATGCCTAAAGTTTTAGTGCCGCCTGCAAATTGATCAAACTCAAACACACCGACTGGGCCGTTCCAAACAATCGTGCCAGCGTTTTTCATAATCTCAGCTAATTCTTGAGCTGAATCTGGACCAATATCAAAAATCATGTCATCGTCTACTACCATATCAGATGCTTTGGTTTCTGCTGGCGTTGTCTCTGAGAATTCTTTTCCACAAACAACATCGGTCGGTACTGGGATTTCGCAATCTTCCATTAATTTTTTAGCCGTTGGAATCAAATCATGTTCACATAAAGATTTTCCCACGTTGTGCCCTTGCGCAGCAATAAACGTATTAGCAATACCACCACCAACAACTAATTGATCAACAATCTTAGACAAAGACTCTAAAACGGTTAGCTTAGTTGATACTTTTGATCCACCTACAATCGCCACCATCGGGCGTTTAGGGTTGTCCAATGCCTTGCCTAGTGCTTCTAATTCACCTGATAATAATGGGCCTGAACAGGCAATCGGTGCATATTTAGCCACACCATGAGTGGAGGCTTGTGCACGGTGCGCCGTACCAAAAGCATCCATGGCAAAAATATCACACATCGCTGCCATACGCTTAGAAAGGTCATCGTCATTTGACATCTCACCTACGTTAAAACGAACGTTCTCACAAAGCACTACTTCGCCATCATTAATTTCAACACCGTCTAACCAATTAGTTTCTAAACGAACATTAACGCCTAGTAACTCTGTTAAACGATCAGCAACAGGTTGTAAAGTAAATTCATCACTTGCTTCACCTTCTGTTGGGCGACCACGATGTGACATTAGCATTACTTTAGCACCTTGTTTCATTGCCGCCTCGATCGTCGGTAATGAAGCTTTAATTCGCTTGTCACTAGTAACAACACCATCTTTGATAGGCACGTTAAGGTCTTGACGGATGAGCACTTTTTTTGAGCTTAAATCTAAATCTGATAAATTGATAACTGACATAATAATTCTCCTACTTCTTTATGCTTACTACACAATAGACTGATCAATAATTTTAATCAGGCTTTGTTCAACTGGGTCGATCAGTGATGACAAGTCATCAGCATCTGACAGCTGAGTAATATGTTTAGATGGCAGTGCCAATCCAACTTTGGTAGCGCCATCCTGCGTAAATACCGAAATTCGGCACGGCAACACTGTTGCCAAATTCATATCCTTTTCAAGGATATCTTTTGCAACCTTTGGGTTACAAACTTCAAACACGTGACATTCTTCTGTCAACTCATGACCTTTACCAGCCAGTGTTTTTTTAATATCATAAGAATGCAAAATTCCAAATTTATTATTGGGAACGGCTTCTTTTAATTTTTCAATCACTTCATCAACACTTAGTTGTGAATTTTGAATATATAAATCTGACATAAAAACACGGCCCGCATTAGCGAGCCGTAATTTTTTATTAATTAAGCAATATGCTCAACTAAACGAAGCATATTACACGTGTAACCATACTCGTTATCGTACCAAGAAACAACTTTAACAAACGTATCGTCTAATGCAATACCGGCATTAGCGTCAAAGATTGAAGAAGCACTTACACCACGGAAGTCTGATGAAACCACCATGTCTTCTGTGTATGCTAATGTGCCTTTCATAGAACCTTCTGAAGCTTCTTTAATTGCTGCACAAATTTCTTCATAAGTTGCAGGCTTGTCTAACTCACAAGTTAGGTCAACTACTGAAACGTCAACTGAAGGAATACGGAAAGCCATGCCTGTTAATTTGCCGTTAAGCTCAGGTAAAACCACACCTACTGCCTTAGCAGCACCTGTTGATGAAGGAATAATGTTCTCAAATACCGCACGTCCACCTCTCCAGTCTTTCATAGAAGGACCATCCACTGTTTTTTGTGTTGCTGTTGATGCATGAACCGTTGTCATCAAGCCACGCTTAAGACCCCAATTATCATTGATCACTTTAGCAATTGGTGCTAAACAGTTAGTTGTACATGAAGCTGCTGAAACGATTACTTGACCCGCGTATTCAGTATGGTTTACACCGTATACAAACATTGGTGTGCCGTCTTTAGAAGGTGCTGATTGAACTACCTTCTTCGCGCCAGCATCAATATGTGCTTGACAAGACTCTTCAGTTAAGAAAAAACCAGTACAGTCAATTGCCACGTCTACGTCGATGTCACCCCATGCTAAATCTGCAGGGTTGCGCTCAGCTGAAAGACGAATCTTCTTGCCATTGATAACAAAGTTGTTACCTTCTACCGCTACTTCACCGTCGAAACGACCATGTGCTGTGTCATACTTAAGCATATATGCTAAGTAATCGTTGTCTAATAAGTCGTTAATACCGACCACTTCTAGCTCTGGAAAATCTTTTGCAATTGCACGGAACACCATGCGACCAATACGACCAAAACCGTTAATACCTACTTTTATTGCCATTTTTACTTACTCCTATTTACTTTTTATTTACTTTTATTACGATTACACCAAAAGGATGTAATTTTTATTAAAACAGCGTGGTTGCACGCAACAACGTTGTTCAATTCTTTATTTAGCCTAATACGTTTTTAGCAGTCGCAACCACGTTGTCTACCGTAAAGCCAAATTCTTTGAATAGATCGCCTGCTGGTGCAGATTCACCGAAGGTTGTCATACAAACCAAACCGCCGTCGATACCAACATACTTGTACCAACCATCACCAACACCTGCTTCAATTGCAATACGCTTAGTACCTGGTGTTAATACAGAATCTTTATACGCTTGATCTTGCTCGTCATACGCATTCGTACAAGGCATTGAAACCACACGTACATTTGCATCCATCGCCTCAGCAGCTTCTACCGCTAAACCAACTTCAGAACCCGTTGCGATAAAGATAATGTCAGCGTCGCCGTCACAATCTTTAAGTACATAACCGCCTTTTTCAATGTTAGCTACTTGCTCAGCCGTACGTGGTTGAGGTGTTAAAGCTTGACGCGAGAACACCAAACCTGTTGGTGCGTTGCCACGTAACATTGCCATTTTCCAAGATACTGCTGATTCGATTGCATCACAACCTCTCCAAGAATGGAAACCAGGAATTAGTCGCATGGTTGATAGTTGCTCAACTGGTTGGTGTGTTGGGCCATCTTCACCCAAACCGATAGAGTCATGTGTGTAAACATAAATCGTGCCAATCTTCATTAGTGCAGACATACGTAACGCATTACGCATAAACTCCATAAACATGAAGAACGTTGCACCATAAACTTTAAAACCGCCATGAAGAACCATGCCGTTCATCATATGCGCCATACCAAATTCACGAACACCCCAAGAGATGTAATTACCGTTTGCATTGTCAGCATTAACTTTAACAGTGCCTGACCAGTTAGTTAAGTTTGAACCTGTTAAGTCGGCAGAACCACCAAACATCTCTGGTAGTAATGGACCCATCGCTTCAATCGCTTTTTGTGACGCTTGACGTGATGCAATGTTTGGCATTTCGTCTTGAGTGTTGGCAATAAACTTATCCATTTCCGTCTCGAAATTAGCAGGCAATGTACCCGCCATACGACGCTCAAATTCTGATGCGTCTTCAGGGAATTCAGCCTTGTATGCTGCAAATGCATCATTCCAAGCTGCTTCGTCTGTAGCACCTTGTGCTTTATGATCCCAACCTTCGTAAATGTCTGCAGGAATTTCAAACGGATCTGAAGTCCAACCTAATTCTTTACGAGTTGCTGCAATTTCTTCGTCGCCTAATGGTGCGCCGTGACAATCGTGTGTGCCAGATAAATTTGGCGAACCAAAACCAATAACTGTTTTACAACAGATTAATGATGGCTTATCTGTAACTGCTTTAGATTCAGTGATCGCTTTGCTGATTGCATCTGCATCATGACCATCAACCGCAACAACATGCCAATCGTATGAGTTAAAACGTCCTGGAACGCCTTTTTCCATCCAATCGCCAATGTGGCCGTCAATTGAAATATCGTTGTCATCCCAAAATGCGATTAATTTACCCAAGCCCAATGTACCAGCCATTGCACATGATTCATGTGACAAGCCTTCCATTAAACAACCATCACCCATAAATACGTAAGTGTTGTGATCAACAATCGTATGGCCCGGCTTGTTAAATTGTGCGCCTAATGTACGCTCAGCAATCGCCATACCAACAGCATTTGTAATACCTTGCCCTAATGGACCAGTTGTAGTTTCGATGCCTTCCGCGTAACCATACTCAGGGTGACCTGCGGTTTTAGCGTGTAGTTGACGGAAATCCTTAATGTCATCCATGCTTAGCTCGAAACCCGTTAAATGTAGTAACGAGTACATAAGCATTGAACCATGGCCGTTTGATAAAACAAAACGATCACGGTCAGCCCACTTAGAGCTAGTTGGGTTATATTTCATGTGATCGTTCCAAAGTACTTCAGCAATATCTGCCATACCCATTGGTGCACCCGGGTGGCCTGAATTTGCTTTTTGAACGGCGTCCATGCTTAAAGCACGAATGGCGTTTGCTAGATCTCTGCGTGATGGCATATAATTTCCTCGAACAAAAACTGAATAATTATACGCAAAAACTCACGCTCAATCAAGGCGCATATTAGTGTTCGTTTAAGGCACCACCCCTTAAAAGGGGACGTTACCTTTTTTTTGGTCTGCCGATATGCTTAAAAGACAAATCTCTACCTAGCATCTTACTTAGATTTATAATAAAATTATCGCTCCCACAAGGCAGACCCTTGTTGATATTACGACGCAAAATATCAATATTTTCTTGATTATTTCCCTGATTCAAATAATCAACATATTGCACTTGATCCACTCCAATATCATATTCTGAGATCAAAAGATCAGTCGCCATTCCGCAATGATGCATTGCACTTGAATATTTATAATCTGTCGCTCTTTTAACCATTCTGGCTCTAACGGGATTATTTTCAACATAACGAAAAGCGTGATACGTATATTGCTCGTCCAATGCGGAAGAAAAAAACCGCCCTTGCCACAAATGCCCAGACCAGTTTTTCTTCTTATTAATATACTGCGTATACCGCATATGCAAAGGCTTCAACGCCTTTTGCACAACCGTCTTGGGGTACCCCCCCGGGA
>GG730013.1 GCA_000205985.2 uncultured Candidatus Thioglobus sp.
TCCGGGCACCGGGGGGCTACACATTTTTCTCTCGTCCATTTACACTCACTGGTGGCAGTACTACTTACACGGCTGATGCGGTTATTATCTCTACTGGCCCAAGCGCGCGTTATTTGGGTCTGGAGTCGGAAGAGGCTTTTAAAGGCAAGGGTGTTTCTGCTTGTGCAACGTGCGATGGATTCTTTTATCGCGGACAAAAAGTAGCCGTGGTAGGTGGCGGTAACACAGCCGTTGAAGAGGCGTTATTTTTATCTAACATTGCTGATCACGTTACAATTATTCATCGTAAGGATAAGTTTTCATCAGAGAAAATACTGTCTGATCAATTAATCGAGAAATCAAAAAATGGCAACATCACCATTGAGTACAATCACAACCTTGATGAGGTGTTGGGCGACAATATGGGCGTTACTGGATTGCGCTTGAAAGATAATGATGGCAACACTAAGGAGATAGATGTTCACGGCGTATTCATTGCCATTGGGCACACGCCTAATACCGGTATTTTTGAAGGACAGCTAGAAATGGAGCACGGCTACATTCAGGTGCAAAGCGGTACAAAAGGCAACGCTACACAAACCAGTGTTGAAGGTGTTTTTGCAGCGGGCGATGTGGCGGACCATATTTATCGCCAAGCCATCACCTCAGCGGGCTCTGGCTGTATGGCAGCGCTTGATGCAGAACGATTTTTAGGCGAGTAGTTTTTAAATAAGTTGTTAATTTGTCGGTATAATTCTGACTTTTATGGCCACATAGCTCAGTTGGTAGAGCAAGGGATTGAAAATCCCTGTGTCCCTAGTTCAATTCTAGGTGTGGCCACCATTTTCCTTCGTCTTTTTTATTTCTACTGCGTTATTTTCTACGTTCAATCGGTTATGTAGTTAATCTACATTCCCTTATTCTCTTAAAAAAATGCCTTGCAGAAAGAAAAAATACTTGAAAAACCTAATGTTTTCGTAAGTTTTGTCTTGATATTAATTCTAGACGTTTGATTGAGTATTAAAAAAGCGCACCAATAGGTGCGCTTTTTGTTTGGAAGTTGTAAAGATTTTACACTCCCGGCATGTAATTCATTACTAAGCCAATAATGATTAGCGTTAAAAATGCACCCGCTAGCATTGCCATTGCAACACACACCTGGGTAATGCCACATTTTGGCGAACCAATTTCTTGGCCATCGTACTTCATCATATTAATTCTCCCCTCAAGATAAAATAATAACTCTGTTGTTACGTCGGGGACAATATTAACACAATTAAAAGCTTCGGCATGACTATCAGTTATGTCTAATATTGGAGATGACACATCGTTATTTTTAATAAAAATAACGGTTTGGATAAAATAAAAGTGCTTTTACCATAAATTCATACTATATTATCATTTAATTATATAATAAACTTGACATATTAGAATTTCATGATATAATAATCACATGTCGCCACTCTCCCCCAAGAATTATTCTCTCCTCAAGAGATAAGGTGGCGACATACTCTAATTAACTAAAATAAGACAAACAGAAATGAAATTAATGATTACGATTAATACGGTTGTACTGATGCTATTATTAGTAGTAACCAGCGTATCTGCTGAGGTTGCTAAGCCTAACAGAGCGTTTAATCCAGCAACAATGTTTGATCTTTTCCCTAAAGCATCAACGCAAAAAGTAGACAGTGCTTTTCATAATTATGGAAAGAGAGGTTATGACTTTGTGGTTGATTCGCTGCCAAATATTTCGCCAAAAGCGAAAAAGCAACTTGCAAGTTTAGAGACTAATTAAAGTTTTTAATAAACAACTGATGCATTGATTGCGACACTGGTTGGCTGATTAAGAAGGTCGTTTCTTACTCGAATTTTTAACTGCTCATTACTTGGTTTTTTGCGCATTCTAGCGGTAAATTTTTTGCCTTTGTATGAGAGCTTTACTCGATAGCCTTTGAGCGAGATTTGTTTTCTTTTTTTGTAGTTAACGTTCCAGCAATTTCTTAGCATTTTCGGCGTTTTTGCTTGACAACGTTTGGTGATTTTTTCAACGTTGTAGTTCATGTAAATTGGCTCTATTGAGTCAACGGTTGCGCTGACAATAGTGGTCCTAGCAAAGGCATTGCCAGAGATTAAGAACAGGGCGCCTAAAATAACAGCGACTATTCTAGTGGAATACTTCTCTATATATTTTTGCATATTTTCCTTTAAAAAATTTACAATCTATATTATATAATTCTAATATTATGGTATAATAACACTAGAAGATCATATTCTCTCCCCCGAGATACATTTCTTGATTTTCTACTAGGTGGTCGTTTTTTTTATTCTCCTCAAGTTTAGTTAGGCGGCCACCTCCTCCTCAAGATAAATGACATTCATCAGATGACATCATAGACACTTGCAAGTACTTTGCAAGACTATCATTAAAGCATAATTTTATAATGTGCTAATGGATACTTTGATTCAGGCCTAACAAAGGGCTAGTGAAGTATTTCTGGGCTGATGTAGTCTTGCTTAGAGGGCTGTAATGTTTCTTGAATTAGCAGCGTTCCTATGCGCACAAACTCAATAATTTCATTAAGATCTTGGGCGTTTTTCTCATTATCGAGAACGTCTATCTCCAATTTGGCGATTTCACCGAAGTCTTTAATCATTTCTAGCACGTCTTCGTCGTGCGTTTGTATTTTGAACAAACCCAGTCCAACCAAGAAACCTTGGCACCATTGTATTAGTGTTTGAGCTTGTTCTCTTAATTGGCAGTCTTCGTCGGCAATGAGTAATTGAAAGTCGAGCGTTTCATCGTTTAGCTGTATGAGGGTATTGTTGTAGATTTGTGCTAGATATTCGTGTTGAGTTTTTTCATTGACGTTGTTAAGGTCAATGCTGACTAATATTTCGCCAAGCCAATCGTCAAGAGCAAGATCTGGCTTAACGCAGGCAAACCCACAAAGGATGCCGTGAGCACTTGAGACGGTGTCGTCAGTATTCAGAGAATGAAGCGTGTCTTTTAGCTCGTCGTAGTCTAGGTTGTTGTTCATGTTTAACGGCTGTCGGCTAGAATTTGCATGACTGCCATGCGCACGGCAATGCCATTGGTAACCTGTTGTAGGACGACCGATTGTTTGCCATCAGCCACTTCTGAGTCAATTTCTACGCCACGGTTGATTGGTCCAGGATGCATGACAATGGCATCGGCTTTGGCGAGCGTCAAACGTTCGGTGGTAAGGCCGTAGTTGTCAAAGTATTCTTTTTCATTGGGAATGTCCGCTTGTAGCATGCGTTCTTTTTGCAGCCTTAAAACCATAATGACGTCGCAGTCTTTTAGGCCGGCTTGAATGTCATCAAAGCAATCAACCGTAGAACAGCGTTGTGCTTCATATTGAAGCCCAGGTGGTGCGATTAAGCGGATATCAGTAGTACCTAGTGTTTTTAATGCTTGAATATCAGAGTGCGCAACTCTGGAATGGACAATGTCGCCCACAATAGCAACCGAAAGGTTTTTAAAATGTTTTTTGTGCTGTCGAATGGTTAGCATGTCCAACAATGCTTGAGTTGGATGTGCGTTAATGCCGTCACCTGCATTAAGAATGGCAACGTCTTGCATGTTTTTAGCAACGTGATGAGGCAATCCGTTTTGTTTATGGCGTATTACAAACATGTCAATCTGCATGGCTTTAAGGGTGTGCATGGTATCAAGCAAGGCCTCGTTCTTTTTAATGGCCGAGTTATCGAGATCAACGTTAATAACGTTCGCACTGTTGCGCATGGCAGCAATTTCAAAAGTATTCCGTGTACGAGTGGATGGTTCAAAGAATAAATTAGCAACCGACATATCATCCAATGCTTTGGATTTTTTAAGATTGCCAGATGAATCGATTAGATCATCGGCTTTATCAAGAATGTGGGTTAAATGTTTTTTGGATAGGTCTTCAAGGCCTAATAGGTGAATTAGCTTGCCAGAGGCATTTAGCTGAGCGCTGTTGCTAATTGAATCTTTCATTTAACCAAGTTTGCAATATTAATTGTGCTGAGCGTTTATCAACATCTGAGCGCTCGGCATTAGGATGATAATGATTATATTTTAGTTGGTTTTTGGCCTCGTTTGAGGATAAATATTCATCAATCAACTCGGTTTTGATTTGATAGCGTTTTTCAAGTTTTCTGGCAAATGATTTTGCAATGAATGTCATTTCTTGTTCACTACCGTCCTTGTTAAACGGTAAACCCACTATAAACAAATCAACGCTATGAGCGCTTATGATTTGGTCGAACCCTTCCCAATTACTTGAACCATCTTTGTGATTTTTAACCACATCAATGCCAGTGGCCTGGCTAGTAAGGCTATTGGCAATGGCCACACCGGTACGTTTAGTGCCAACGTCAAAACCAAGGTAGGTTTGAATCATTGCAGCTGTTGAAACAGTTGATAGCCTACGTAACCATCAATGGGGAGATTGTTGGCACGTTGATAGTCGCGAGTGGCGTTGCGTGTTTTCGGGCCTGAAATACCATCTGGCTCACCAGTGTCAAAGCCGAGTTGATTGAGCATGGTTTGGATGTGAGTGATATCATCTCTGCTGAGTGAAGGCTCTTTAATGGGTGTGGCAAATAGTTGAGGTGTGCCAGCAAGTCGATCGGACAAGTGACCTACGGACAGGGCGTATAGAATGGAGCGGTTCCAGTTGAGGATGGCACGGAAGTTTCGATACGCCAAGAATGCCGGGCCACTATAACCCATGGGTAGCATCAGGGAGGCTCGCATGTCTGAGGTTGGCAAGTCTTTGTCATCAGCAGTGCGCACACCTAATGCTTGCCATTCATTGACGGTTTTTTTGGTATTTAAATTGGCCAATTGATGATCAAAGTGTTTTGGAATTTTTACTTCTCTGCCCCAGCGCTCACCACGATGCCAACCGATTTTTTGTAAAAAATTGGCCGCACTGGCAGGGAGGGGCTTGTTCGTTATCCCACAAAGGGGGGTTTTCCATCGTCATCGGCATCAATGCCGTAGGCAGCAACGTTAGTGGGCATGAACTGAACATTGCCCATTGCACCTGCCCATGAACCTTCAGCATTCATTGGGATTTTTCCTGCATCGATGAGTTTTAACAATGCCAGTAATTGCTCGGTAAAGAAAGTCGAACGACGTTGATCAAAACTTAAGGTGGCGAGTGAGCGTAATAGGTTTAAATTGCCTGTATTAGTGCCATAGTTAGTCTCTAAACCCCAAAAGGCAACAATTACGTGTGGTGGTACACCGTATTTTTTGTAATTTTTCTGAAAGGTTTGCTGATGTTGTGCGAGCTTTTCAGTGCCTTTATCGAGTCGATATTTGCTTACTCTAGAGTCTAAATAACGCCAAAAATTTTGACTGAATTCAGCTTGTGTGCGATCAAATTTAATGACTTTTGGATTAGGTACTAATCCTTTAAAGGCTTGGTTAATCGTTGCTTTTGAAACACCTTGATCGACGGCTTGGGTACGAATATTACTTAAGAAAATTTTCAAAGGCTGTGCGCAGGGGGTATCATTCTGCATATGCGGAATGTTGTTAATAACAAGCAAAAAATAAGGCCGTAAACATGGTCAAAATTAATATAGGGGAGACCTTTGCCTTGAACATGAATAATCATCCAAAACACCCCCTATTTTATCCAAGGGTCTCATAAATGCTTAGAGGCTTTATTAAAATTTTATCCTTTTTACTTCTGAGCCCCTTGCGGGGTGATGAACCCAGCCCAAAATATAAACGGGCAAAACAATGGGTACTACTTACACAGGTAAGACTGGAGGAAATGGGGTTTCAAAGTCCGAGATGAAGCCATGGGTTGAACCAAGTTAAACCAAAAATTTCCAACCGGGGGTCCAAACCTCTGAATGTCTCTTTATTAAAACAAAAAACCCCACTCGCACCACGTGGATATAAGGTGGCTCCA
>GG730012.1 GCA_000205985.2 uncultured Candidatus Thioglobus sp.
ATTTCAGTGTTGGGTTATTTCAAAACTCACTGGAATGCCTTTAGTAACATCACGCCCTCTGAATTCAATTTTTTTAACGGCTTTTGTTTTAAACGCTGAACCTACTTCTTGTTTGATTTTTTCAGCCGTTGTATCGCCAATAATAATGCCGTGTTCACGGCGAATAAACTTCACGATTGTATCGTCAAACATATCGCCACCAATGCGCAGTGAATCGGAATAAACAATACCATTGAGTGACATAATTGCAATTTCAGTGGTACCGCCACCAATATCAATCACCATGGCACCTGAGGCTTCTTCAATAGCCATGCCAGCACCTAAGGCTGCTGCCATTGGCTCTTCAATCAGGTATACATCGCGTGCGCCTGCACCAATAGCGCTTTCTTTAATGGCACGACGCTCAACTTGAGTAGCGCCACAAGGTACGCAAATAAGTACTTTAGGACTGGGTGAAAAAAAACTAGTACGTAATACCTTGCGAATGAAATGTTGCAACATTTTTTCAGTGATTTTAAAATCAGCGATCACACCGTCTTTCATGGGACGAATGGCTTCAATCGAGCCAGGTGTTTTTCCCAGCATGTTTTTAGCGTCTTGACCCACGGCAATAACAGTGGATTCTAACGACCCTCTGTCATGGCGAATAGCCACCACGGATGGCTCGTTGAGTACAACAGCACCATCCATATAAATCAGTGTATTAGCAGTACCTAAATCGATTGAAAGGCTTTGGCCTTTTAAAAAATCAAACATAAAAAATTCCAGTTAAATATTGGTTAAAATGAAGTAGATGTCATATTATAAACACTTGGCAAAAATTAGGTAATACTTAAAGCATAATTAAGATGGAAATCAAACAAAAACAGGTGATTCAGAGTGTTGCTAACGCCTTGCAATACATATCGTATTATCACGCGCCAGATTTTATTAAGGCCATGGCCAATGCCCATGAAAAAGAAACGCATCAATCGGCTAAAAACGCCATCGCCCAAATTTTAATCAATTCAAAAATGGCTGCCTTAGGTCAGCGTCCAATGTGTCAAGACACCGGCATAGTTAATATTTTTGTTGAAGTGGGGATGGGTATTACTTGGGATGCAGATTTGTCCTTAGATGATATGATTAACGAAGGCGTAAGACAAGCTTATACAAATCCAGAAAATCCTTTGCGAGCTTCCATTGTTGAAGATCCTCTGTTTACTAGAACCAACACCAAAGACAACACACCAGCGGTGATTCACACAAAGATAGTGAAGGGCGATAAGCTTAATTTTATTGTTGCTGCTAAGGGTTGCGGATCGGAAAACAAGGCTAAATTTACCGTATTGCAACCCGACGAAAGTCTAACCGATTGGGTGTTAAAAACGATTCCAACCATGGGTGCAGGCTGGTGTCCACCAGGCATTATTGGTATTGGCGTGGGCGGTACTGCAGAAAAAGCCATGCTCATGGCAAAACAAAGTTTAATGGATTCGATTGACATTGCCGACATTGCTAAAAAACCCAACCCAAGTAACATTGAACGGTTGCGCCTAGATTTGATGGGTAAGATTAATGATCTCGGTATTGGCGCACAAGGCTTAGGCGGTTTGACCACGGTGCTGGATGTTAAGATTAAAGATTATCCAACCCATGCGGCTTCACAGCCAGTGGCTATGATTCCAAATTGCGCAGCAACGCGTCATCTGCATTTTTCAGTGGATGACACTGGCGTTGCAGAATTACCAGAAGTTGATATGAGTATTTATCCTGATTTAGAGATGGAC
This sequence comes from uncultured Candidatus Thioglobus sp., assembly GCA_000205985.2. GTDB lineage: Bacteria > Pseudomonadota > Gammaproteobacteria > PS1 > Pseudothioglobaceae > SUP05. The sequence goes on from GG730012.1 coordinate 1,770, forward strand.
TATTCACAATACAAACAAGTTGATTTAAGTACTTTAACTCGAAAACAAATGAGTGATTGGAACATTGGTGACACCTTGCTATTAACCGGTACGATTATTACTGGGCGAGATGCCGCTCATTTGCGCTTGAAAAAAATGCTTGATAGTGGTGAAGGCTTGCCTAAAGATGTGAATTTTGATAATAAATTTATTTATTACGTAGGTCCAGTGGATGCAGTGGGTAGTGAAGTAATTGGCCCTGCAGGGCCAACTACTGCCACGCGTATGGATAAATTTACCGATATGATGCTGGAAAATACCAATATTTTAGGCATGATTGGCAAGGCTGAACGTGGAGAATCTACCACACAAAGCATTAAAAAACACAAAGCCAGTTATTTGATTGCAGTTGGTGGTGCGGCTTATTTGATTTCAAAATCCATTAAAAAGGCCAAAAAAATTGCTTTTGAAGACATGGGCATGGAAGCTATTTACGAGCTAGAAGTTAAAGATATGCCGGTAACGGTTGCAGTAGATACTCAAGGACACAACATTCACAGTATCTTTCAAAACATTCAAGTCAAGTATAATTAGCCCTGAAGTTGGTCGGATGGTCGCTGGAAGTTTACTTTCAGAGGAAAGTCCGGGCTCCACAGAGCAAAGTGCTAGCTAACGGCTAGGTATGGTGACATAACGGAAAGTGCTGCAGAGATTTAGACCGCCTATTTCGATAGGTAAGGGTGAGAAGGTGCGGTAAGAGCGCACCGCGCGTTTGGTGACAACCGTGGCAAGGTAAACCCCACTTGGAGCAAGCTCAAATAGGCTACCCATGGTGCGGCTCGCACAAGGTAGCGGGTAGAGTGCTAAAGAGTATTGGCAACAATGCTCGTAGATGAATGACCATCTATTACAGAACCCGGCTTATAGACTAACTTCACCTTTTTTTACTTCGTCTTTTCTCCTTCTACTGCGTTATATTTTATAAATATTCAGTCACATGGTTGACCCCATGCTCCTTCATATTTATAAAATCTGCCTTATAGAAAGAAAAAATACTCGTAAAAACCTTTATCTTTTTCCTTTATGTTTTGTTGTAGAATAAGGTTATGAAAGAGATTCAGAACTTTATTCTTATAATTTTATTAGGCATATCAATTAATGCCTATGCTGAGAAGTCAATTCTTTTTCAGGATAAAACGATTACTATTTATACCGATAACACAGTGATTTATGCTGATGGCAGTGCACCAGTCTTTAAGTCTTCAAGCACTTGGGTAGAAGAAGATTTTTTTACTCAGCAAGATAAATACTGTGAGGTGGATTCTAAGTATATTGATAAACTTAAGAAGGGTTTAAAAATCAAAGCACAACAATAAGTCTATTTTATTTGTGCAAGCACTGCACGATCATTGTTGTTGTAGTCTTTAAAGGTTTTAATATGATGGAACTTTTCATTTAGTAGGTCTACAATTCTTTCTTGCTGATCAAAGCCATATTCAAGCAGTAAGTAACCACCCTTGTTTAGGTGTTCTGGCGCATCGCTAATGATAATGCGAATATCGTTTAATCCATCTTCACCAGATACTAATGCTGTTTGTGGTTCAAAGAGTAAATCGTCTAAATAAGGATCGTCTTGTTCAATGTAGGGAGGATTAGAGATAATTAAATCAAAAGTTTGGCTAGGTACGGCCTCAAACCAACTGCCTTGAAAAAAGCTAACTTGAGCCGTTGTGTTGGTTTTGGCCACATCAAGTGCCGCTTGAGAAATGTCCGTTGCACTAACTGTCCAATGCGGGTTTTTATCCGCAAGGGTGATGGCAATAATACCGCTGCCAGTGCCTAAATCCAGTAAATGACAAGGTTCTTCCTTGTCATTGAATAAATCAAGTGCAATATCAATCAGTAGTTCAGTCTCTGGTCTTGGAATTAGTGTATCGGGTGTGACTTTAAAATCTAAGTGGTAAAAACCTTTTTTACCACTTAGATAGGCAAATGGAATACCTTTTTTTCTTTGCTGGATTAGTGTGTCTAGTTGTTTTGACTCTATTGCCGTTAATTGGTAATCAGTTTGAGTGTAAAGAGCCGTATTTGATTTATTAAGCGCCAAAGATAAAAGTGGCACAATATCAATTGCACCACTTTTAAGATAATCATTAACGGTGTTCAAAAGTTACAAATTAACCGTTGTCAAACCTAAAGATTTCCAAGAATTCATACCACCACGATAGTATTTAAGTTTTGCAGCAGGGTAGCCATATTTAAGTAAGGCAGTAATCGCTGCTGGTGTTTGACCACACCAAACACCATTACAATACATTATCAAAGTTTTAGCGTATGAGAAATCATACACATCGTCCACTTGAACGCCAAGCTGATCTTCCATAATCTCTAGTGCTTTTTCTTTATTTTTAAATCTTGTGTATGGAATATTAACCGCTGTTGGGATGCCACCTGTGATGACAGGCCAGTTTGGCGTACGTGTGTCAACAATAAGAATCGTATCGTCACCATCAGATCTTTTTTTAACGTAGTCAATCACATCGAGCTCGCCAATAGTCTCAACTAAATGTGGCGCAAATGGAAGCATGGGTTGAATTTTCCCACGTGCAGTTTTTAGATAGAAATCAGAGATTTCATTTTCTCTATCTTGATCTCTTTGTAATTTGACAGGCTTATAGTGATGAACAACATTAACAGACACTACACCTGGTGAAATAAACACCTCTTTAGTAACTTCCCCTTCAGCATTAACCCCTAGTGCTAATAAGCTGGAAAATAATAAAATTATTTTTTTCATTTTTCTCTCTCCTCTATTTTTAAATTGTTTTTGTTTGATCGTACCAATTTTTAACTGCAACAATCAGCCCTAAACCGATGAATGCTCCTGGTGGTAAAATTGCCAACAACGTGCCTTGGTAATTTTCAAACACAGTCACGCTTAGTGTATCACCCAAACTACCTAGTATCAAGCTGGATTGGTCAAATAACGTACCTGAGCCGATTAGTTCACGCATTGCACCCAGTACAATCAGTACAATTGAAAAACCAATGCCCATCATCAGTCCATCAAGCGCAGATTTCCCCCAGGTGTTTTTGCTGGCATAAGCTTCAGCCCTACCAAGTATTGCACAGTTAGTTACGATTAGAGGTACGAAAATACCCAATATTAAATACAAATCATAAAAATAAGACTGCATTAATAGCTCAACAATGGTGACAAAAGAGGCAATTATCAATACAAAGATGGGGATTCGTACTTCTTTTGAAATTTGATTGCGAAAAATAGAAACACTAACGTTAGAAGCTACCAGTACAAAGGTTGTGGCAAGGCCAAGGCCAATAGCATTAACAATATTGTTGGTGACTGCCAACAAAGGGCACAAGCCCAGTAATGCGACTAGAGCTTGGTTGTTAGTCCATAAACCATTTTTAACAATTTTAAGATAAGCTTCCATAAGGCTTGATTATATCAAGCTCTATGAAAGTTGTGTATTTAAGAAAAAATTATCTCATCATTCTTAACATCAGCATTGATGGTTGATCCTGGTAAAAATTCTCCTGCAAGAATTTTTTGTGACAAAGGATTTTCCAGTAATTGTTGAATGGTGCGTTTTAATGGTCGTGCACCAAAGACAGGGTCGTAGCCTCTGTCTACAATTAGTGTCATAGCAACATCACTTAGGTTTAGTTTAAGGTTTAAATCCTCTAGTCGAGATTTTAAGATGTCAATTTGCAATACAGCAATGCCTTTGATTTGATTTTTTTCAAGGCCATTAAACACCACGATTTCATCAATACGATTAACAAACTCTGGTCGGAAATGCTCACCCACTAGTTTAATAAGCTCAGATTGTATGTCTTTACCTGGGTTATCCTGGATTAGGTGAGATCCCAAGTTTGAAGTCATAACGATCACTGTGTTTTTAAAATCAACGGTACGACCTTGGCCGTCGGTTAAGCGGCCATCGTCTAAAACTTGCAGCAGTACATTAAAAACATCAGGGTGTGCTTTCTCAATTTCATCAAGTAGGATAATTGAATAAGGCTTTCGACGTATCGCTTCAGTTAATACACCGCCTTGCTCATAACCAACGTAACCTGGAGGCGCTCCAATTAAGCGTGCAACTGAATGTTTTTCCATGAACTCACTCATGTCCAAACGAACAATAGCCTGTTCGGTGTCAAATAAAAAGTCAGCCAAGGCTTTAGTTAGCTCAGTTTTGCCTACACCAGTAGGGCCCATGAACAGGAATGATCCGTCAGGTCGATTCGGATCAGACAATCCTGCACGCGAACGACGAACGGCATCAGAAATCACTTTAACGGCCTTGTCTTGCCCTACTAAACGCTTGTGGATAATTTCTTCCATTTGTAGGAGTTTGTCTTTTTCACCTTCCATCATTTTATCCACAGGGATGCCAGTCCAACGCGCAACAATGTGGGCGATTTCATCCTCAGTGACTTTATTCCTAAGCAAGGTCATGTCCTCACCATCAACGTTTTCAGCTTGGGTGATTTTTTCTTCTAATTCAGGAATCACGCCGTATTGAAGTTCGCTCATTTTAGCTAAATCATTATTACGATGTGCCGATTCAAGATCAACTTTGGCTTGTTCGAGTTCTTCTTTTAAGTGCTGAGCACCTTGAACAATGGATTTTTCTTTTTTCCAAACCTCTTCAAGATCACCGTATTCTTTTTCTAATTTTTTAATGGTATTTTCTAATTCTTTAAAACGCTCTTTACTTGCTTTGTCTTTCTCTTTTTTTAAAGCCATACGTTCAATTTTAAGCTGTACCAATTTACGATCGAGTTTGTCCATTGATTCTGGTTTAGAATCAATTTCCATGCGAATTTGTGAAGCTGCCTCATCGATTAGATCAATCGCCTTATCGGGCAATTGACGATCTGTGATGTAGCGTGTTGAGTAGGTTACTGCAGCAATAATGGCAGGGTCAGTAATTTCCACACCATGATGCACTTCGTATTTTTCTTTCAAACCGCGCAAAATGGCAACGGTATCTTCTTCGGTCGGCTCATCAACCAGTACTTTTTGGAATCGACGCTCAAGAGCAGAATCCTTTTCAATATATTGGCGGTATTCGTCCAATGTGGTGGCGCCCATGCAGTGTAAATCGCCACGAGCGAGTGCTGGTTTTAGCATGTTACCTGCATCCATAGCACCATCAGATTTACCTGCACCAACCATGGTGTGTAATTCATCAATAAATAAGATTACTTGACCTTGCTCAGCTTCTAAATCTTTAAGCACGGCTTTTAGGCGCTCTTCAAATTCTCCACGATACTTTGCACCGGCAACTAAGGCTGCCATGTCGAGTGACAATACACGCTTGCCTTTAATACCTTCTGGTACTTCGCCATTAATAATACGCTGTGCTAAACCTTCAACAATGGCGGTTTTACCCACACCTGGCTCACCAATTAGTACTGGATTATTTTTAGTACGACGTTGTAACACCTGGATGGCGCGACGAATCTCGCCATCACGACCAATAACAGGGTCGAGTTTTCCATCAATCGCCAACTGAGTTAAATCTTGTGTGTATTTGTTTAGTGCATCTCGTTGTGTTTCTGCATTTTGATCATTCACGCTTTGTCCTCCTCTAAGGGTGTCAATTGCTGCACTTAAGTCTTGCTTATTGGCGCCACAATCTTTTAAAATTTTACTGGCAGCATCATTGCTTTCAATGATGGCTAGTAGAAATAATTCGGTTGATAAATAGGCATCATTTCTATCATGCGCTAATTTATCAACTTGGTTTAATAATCGTAATAAATTTTGTGAAATATTAACATCACCAGTAGGGTTGTTGACTTTTGCTAAGTTGTTAATCGCTTGGTCTAATTGTTGCTTAACTTTAGAAAGGTCCACTTGAGTTTGTACAAGTAGATTTCTAACGCTACTTTCACCATTTTGAATCATGGTTTGCAAAACATGAATCGGCTCAATCGAACTATGATTATGCTGAACCGCAATGGATTGCGCCGCACCTAAATCTTGTTGAAATTGCGAAGTTAGTTTGTTAATATCCATAAGTTTTATTAGTTGATTTTTGTTTATATGTTATCTATCTATGGGATGATTGTTGCATTTCAAGTACAAAAATAAAATATTATGTTAAATTTAGTATTGTTTGAGCCTGAGATTCCAAACAACACTGGTAGCTTAATTCGTCTATCAGCAAACATGGGTGCAAGCTTGCACTTGATCAAACCTTTTGGATTTGAAATTACCGATAAACGCTTGAGACGAGCAGGGCTTGATTACAAAGAATTGGCTCGAGTTTATGAGTATGAAAATTTTGAAGATTATCTTGCCAAAGCAAAGCCAGAACGTTTGTTTGCAGTCAGTTCAAAAGTAAAGCAAATTTATACCGATCCAGAGTATCAAAGTGGAGATTCGTTTTTGTTTGGCCCAGAAACTCGTGGCCTTCCAAGAGAAATATTAGACCAGTATCAAGGCATTACATTGCCGATGCAGGCAGAATCAAGGAGTTTAAACTTGTCTAATTGTGTATCAATTGTGGCGTATGAGGCTTGGCGTCAGCTTGATTTTATTCAACTTAAAAAATAGAAAAGAACAAAACCAGTGTTGGTAACAAGCCCAATTAAGGGAATGCTAAAGTGATAGCATCGAACATTTTTATTAGGGTTTGGATATTTTTTCTTGATGCTTAATAATGCAAGGTGCATTAATGAAAAAATAATCAAAATAAACAAACTGGTTAATTCTGCCAGCGTCATGATTGGCAGCCAGAGTGCCAAAATATAAACAATCAATGTAATGACAATGGTTGCATGAATTGGGGTTTTGGTGTTGTTATTGATTTTTCCTAATATTTCAGGCAGCCATTTTTGCTGACTCATGCCGTACAATACTCGAGAAGCCATGATGATCTGTATCAGTGCGCCGTTAATAATAGCGAGCATGCCTATGCCAGCAATCAAGCTGGGTGAGAATCCACTCAGTTGCTCATAAATGAGTGCCAGCGGTGCTTTGTGGTCAGCTAGTGTTTGTGGTGATACCGCATTAACAGCCACCAGTGATACCAATACGTAAAGAGTGGTTGCGATACTTAGTGATAACAGAATGGCTTTTGGCATGTTTTTTTCAGGTTCAATCACTTCTTCTGCAACATTTACCATGTCTTCAAAACCGATGAATGCATAAAAAGCCAAGAAGGCGCCCGCAAAAATACCTGCCCAGATTGATAAGTCATTAAACTTGAACGAATCTATGTAGATGCTTGTGTCCACGTAGCTTAAATGATCACGACCCACCCAAATAATAATAAGCAGACCAACAATCTCTATTAAGGTTAATAACGCAGCCGCTTGAACGGATTGCCGAATACCCCAGGTAGCTAAACCACCTAATATTAATAACAGAGGTGTGATTGCTATATAGTTAGGTACGTCGATAAAAATTCGTAAATATCCAACAAACCCAACGGTAATAGTGGCTGCTGAGAGTACACCCGTAATGGCAATCATGATGCCGATGATTAAGGAAGGCTGTTGTTTGCCGAAGGCTTTGAATAGGTAAACTGCTTCACCAGCGCTTACAGGATAGCGAGATGAAAGTTCGCTGTAAGTGAAAGCAGTGGTAATCACTAAAAGTGATGCGAATAAAAAAGATAAAGGGGTTAATAGTCCAGCAACGCCAGCCACTTTACCAATTAAAACATAAATCCCCGCACCCAAGATATTACCTAATCCATATAAGGTGAGTAGTGGCAAAGTTAGCGAACGTTTTAAAGGCATGATTATTCTAGTTTTGTGAGTTTATAAGCATTAGTAAAGTCTTTAATGTTGACCACTTTTTTGCCTGCTAATTGAACTTGCTCTAAGTTTAACGCTCCATCGCCCGTGGCAATAATGCAAACCCCTTTACCATACTCAATAATTTCACCTGGTTTTTGGTTATAGGCAAGGCCTATAATACTAGCCGATAAAATACGTAAAGTTTTTACATCGAATTTATCGCTACTTGCATTGCATTGTGCAATAGGGTAGGGATTAAACGCTCTGATTTGTTGACTGATTTGAATGACGCTTTGTGTCCAATCAATCCAAGCCTCTTCCTTGCTGAGTTTTTTGGCGTAAGTGATGCCAGATTTATCTTGAGTTTTTGACACTAGATTATTAATATTTTCAAGTGCTTCAACAATAGCGTCAGCGCCAAGAGTAGCTAATTTATTGTGTAAAGTTTGAGCAGTATCTGTATCTGATATATTGCAAATTTTTTCCAGCAGGACGTCGCCTGTATCTAGCCCTTCATTCATTTGCATGATGCCGACACCCGTTTGTTTATCACCTGCTAAAATTGCGCGCTGAATCGGTGCTGCGCCACGCCAGCGTGGTAATAGCGATGCATGAATATTGAGACAGCCATATTTAGGCGATTCTAATACCTCCAATGGCAATATTTGTCCGTAAGCGACCACTATCATCACATCAGCTCCAAGGTTTTTTAGTGTTTTTTGAGCGCTAGAATCTCTTAAATTTTCAGGCTGATAGACGGTTAAATCAAGCTCAAGAGCTTTTTCTTTTACTGGACAAGCAGTGAGTATGCGACCTCGACCTTTTGGACGATCAGGCTGGCAATAAACGCCAACAATTTCATGTCCAGCATCAATCAGCGCTTCTAAAGTAGAAACTGAAAAATCAAAAGAACCTGCAAAAATAATTTTCATTATATTAGCCCAATCTAAGTAAATAAAATGAAGTTCTGCAAAGTTTAGAATTATTAGCTACAAAGTAAGTTTTGCAGTTGATAGTTATTGCTATTTAACAAGAAACTTAATGCAGTAGATGGTAATTCTAAAACATTGCCCTGCGGGGACTTAGGAAGCATTTTATTCTCCGCGTTATTTTAATTAAGATATGAACAACTGTCTTTGCATAAAACGCCTTGATAATAAAAAAGTTGACGTTGTCAGAAGTCATTCTATTTACTTAGGTTGAGCTATGTGTTTTCGTGCCTCTTTAATTGCTGCTTTAACTTGATTGGGTGATGTTGCCCCCAAGTGATCACGAGCATCTAATGAACCTTCTAAGGATAGTACATCAAACACGTCGTTTTCAATGCGATCATCAAAGGCTTGTAGCTCTTCTAAGCTTAGCTCACCCAGATCCTTTTGATGCTCAATACCGTAAGATACAGATTGCCCCACCACTTCATGTGCATCACGAAATGGTAAACCTTTTTTAACTAAATAATCCGCTAAATCAGTAGCAGTGGTGTAGCCTTTTTTACATGAGTTGTACATGTTGTCACGCTTGGCTTCAATGGTGGGAACCATATCAGCAAACACACGCAGACAAGCTTTAAGCGTGTCTACCGTGTCAAATAGTGGCTCTTTGTCTTCTTGATTGTCTTTATTGTAGGCGAGTGGTTGCCCCTTCATGATTGTTAGTAATGAAGTGAGGTTGCCATACACGCGCCCAGTTTTTCCACGAACTAATTCCGGCACATCTGGATTTTTCTTTTGTGGCATGATGGATGATCCGGTGCAGAAGCTATCAGGCAATTCTATAAAATCAAACTGCGCACTGGACCAAAGGATCAGCTCCTCTGAAAAACGTGATAGGTGCATCATAATCAAACTGGCCACTGATAAAAATTCAATGGCAAAATCACGATCACTTACCCCATCAAGTGAATTGCTACAAATACGATCAAATCCTAAAAGTTCCGCTGTACGTTCACGATTAATCGGATAGGTTGTACCTGCTAATGCCGCACTTCCTAATGGCATTGAATTCATACGTTTACGGCAATCAACCAGACGCTCAGCATCACGCGATAGCATTTCAAAATACGCCATCATGTGGTGCCCAAAGCTAAGCGGCTGTGCCGCTTGTAAGTGGGTAAAGCCAGGCATAATCGTGCTCGCTTCTTTTTCAGCTAAGTCAAGCAATGCTACCTGTAAGCGTTTGATCTCTAGTGTGATTGCATCAACTTGATCACGTAGATACAAGCGAATATCAGTTGCCACTTGATCGTTACGCGAACGACCCGTGTGTAATTTTTTGCCCGCATCACCACAAATCTCAGTTAAACGAGATTCGATATTCATGTGCACATCTTCGAGTGCAACTGACCATTCGAATTTACCTGTGTCGATTTCAGCTAAAATTTGATTAAGGCCCTTAATAATTTGATCTTTTTCATCAATTGTCAAGATACCAACTTCTTGCAACATAGTGGCGTGTGCAATCGAGCCTTGAACGTCGTAAGGTGCTAGGATTTTGTCAAAAAATACCGAGGCGCCAAAAATTTTGACAAATTCGTCGGTTGGTTGGTTAAAACGCCCACCCCAAGATTGATTAGTATTTGTTGTCATAATTCTGCTTTCATTCGTTGGTGTAATTTTTTGGTTGATTTTTCAATTGCCTCATCTAGGTCAGTCCAATAATACTCTTCACTTGGTACGCCGATAATTTTTTCCAAAGGTGCACCGTAATTATCAACCAGCATAACCGTTGGAAAAAAGTTGACCGCGTATTTAAATGCAAACTCATTGTGAGACGTATCTTCATTGTAAAAATCATTAATCTCATCAAAGCTTTGTGCATCAATATGACGAATAATAATTTTTTCGTTGTATTCATTCATTTCAGCCATTGGACTTAAAACTTCTTCTTTAATTTTTTTGCAATATCCGCAATCAGGAATGGAAAACATTATTAAAATTGGTGTTTTGGTTTTCCAAACTTTTTGAGAGTCCATAAAAAAATCTTTTGCAACGGGCAGGGTTAACTCGTGCGCAGTCGCAAAATTAGTTAAAACCATCAAAAATAACAGATAAAATTTAATCATTAGCCTTATTTTAGTCGAAAGTATGAATAAAACATTGAAAATTGCAACGCGTAAAAGCCCATTAGCATTATGGCAGGCGGAACACGTTAAGACTCGACTCGAAACGCACCATCCTGATTTGAACATTGAGCTGGTGAAGATGACCACTCAAGGTGATCAAATTTTAAACTCACCGCTGTCTAAGATCGGTGGAAAAGGTTTGTTTATTAAAGAATTAGAAGTGGGCATGATGGAAGGTGTAGCAGACATTGCCGTGCATTCGATGAAAGACATGCCGTATGAAATTCCACAAGGATTTGCACTGGGTGCAATTTTAAAGCGTGAAAATCCATTCGATGCTTTTGTGTCTAATCATTTTGATAACATTGATGATTTGCCACAATGTGCCAAGGTAGGCACTTGTTCGATGCGCCGTATTGTACAGCTCAAAGCCATTCGACCTGATTTAGAAATATTGGATTTACGCGGCAATGTCAATACACGACTTAAAAAACTGGATGATGGCGAATACGATGCCATTATTTTGGCTTGTGCAGGGTTGATCCGCCTTGGGTTTGAGGATCGAATTAAACAACAAATTTCACCAGAGCAGAGCTTGCCAGCCGTTGGCCAAGGTGCTGTGGGCATTGAAATTCGTGAAAACGATCAAGAGATTTTAGATTTAATCACACCACTGATTGATGTTGAAACAACTCACAGGGTCAGTGCCGAGCGTGCTATGAATGAAAAACTAGAAGGAGGTTGTTCAGTGCCCATTGCCGGTTTTTCAACCATTGATAATAATCAAATGACACTCACTGGCTTGGTCGGTAATGTAGATACAGGCACCATCTTAAAACAACAAGTTTGTGGCGATGTTGCCAAGGCAGAAGCATTAGGGGTAGAATTGGCTGATAAATTATTATCACTAGGAGCAAGGGATGTTTTAAAAGGGTAGATAATCTCTAGTCTTTATTAGAAAAACATAACAATATTACGAACAACAAAGGATAAACGCACATGTTAGGATCGATTGAAAAAAACTTTTTTAAAATTACACAGCGACTAGGTTTGCTATTTGCCATGCTTTCGTTTGTGGCGGTGATAATACTTGGTATTGTTAGTTTTGATAAATTTACCGCTACAGCAAGCGGTAAAGTTGATGCACCGGTGATTGAATTTTCCAAATATCAAAATCCAATCAGTACTCAGGGGGAGGGCACGGGCAAAGATTTAAGCACCAAAAAAGAAGATAAGTTCAGTCAAGAGTTTAATAATCACGTAGAGAAAATTGTTGCCAATTTAGAGAGACTGCCTGAAGGGGTGATTGACAAAACGGATTTAAAACAAAACGTTAAAATTTTGGTAAAGATTAGGTCCAATCCCTACACTCAAGATTTACAACTGGCCTATGCAGAGTCATTGGCTAAGCTAACTAAACAGATGGTGAATGTTGGCGGGTCCCAAGTTAACGTTGATGATTTTTTCAAATGGTACGATAAAGAGTTTTCCAAACAGGCCAATGCGAATAAAGAGCAGGGAATACAACAATATTTTTTAGTTAAATTAGCCTCGGTTACAGTGGACGAAGCAATAGGCTTTGCAGTGTTGGGCATAGCGGCAGCAATGCTTGGTGTCTTTATCATGTTTGTGATGATGTTGTCGATGTTGCGTGTTGAGAAAAATACCCGAAAATAATCATGCAAGCAGTTGGTTATAACGGCACTGAATTTGTTAATTTTGAAAAACCAGTCACTGACCCATTAGGGTTTGATTTATTGGTCGAAGTTCGTGCTATTTCCATCAATCCGATTGATGCTAAGATCAAACAAACCATTACTACTAAGCCTAAAACACCGGTTATTTTAGGGTTTGATGCCTGTGGTGTGGTGCTTGCAGTGGGTGACAAAACCACTTTGTTTAAAGTGGGCGATGAAGTGTTTTACGCCGGTGACATGACACGCGATGGCTCTAACGCTGAGCAGCAATTGGTGGATGAGCGCATTGTTGGTCGCAAGCCAACTTCGCTTGATTATGATCAAGCAGCGGCTTTACCACTCACCAGTATTACCGCCTGGGAATCGTTATTCGACCGCTTAAAAATCACACCAGCAGATAAAGACAAAACCTTATTGCTAATTGGCGCTGCAGGTGGGGTTGGCTCAATGGCGATTCAATTTGCCAAACAAGTCATTGGCATCAATGTGATTGCCACAGCCTCTCGTGCAGAATCTAAAGATTGGTGCAAGCAAATGGGTGCTGATATTGTGCTTGACCATCAGCATCTTGCTCAACAATTTAAAGACAATAACTTAGATACCCCAAAATATATCCTTTGCATGGGCGTGCCTGATGATTACTTTGATCAAATGATTCAAGTAATCGCGCCTCAAGGTAGTATTTGCTTACTGGCTAACACTCAACAAGCTTACGACCTTAACTTACTAAAAGCTAAAAGTATCACTTTGGTTTGGGAGATGATGTTTACTCGTTCTATGTTCCAAACCAATGATCTAGTTAAACAGCATGAGCTGCTGAATAAACTAGCATTAATGGTTGAAAATGGCGACATAAGGCACACATTAACTCAGCATCTTAATCCGATCAATGTGGATACCATAACAAGGGCGCATCAGGTTATTGAAAGAGGCAAAATGCAAGGCAAACTAGTTATCTCAAATCGAATTACTCAATAACGACTAGAACCTTCGGTGAGGCTATATTGGCCACATTTCTCAATTGAGGTGTTTCTTTGACTGTGCCAGATATAGGAGATTTAATCTGGTATTTTTCCAGTTCAATTGTTTGAATTTTAATTAACACGTTATGCACATTAAGCTCACGCTTTTTTGCATTATGTTCAATTTTAGCAATATCTAAATCGCGATGAGAAGCCACCATTCGATCATATAACTCTTGAGTTTGATTAAGAATTAATAAGGCATCATCAAAAGCTTGTTGTTTGATACTGCCAGTTATTTCTAGATGTTGTAACTTTAGCTGGGCCTGTCTATCATCAATCTTCACCAATATATCCCCAGCATTAACTTGTTTTCCAGGTGTTGTCATTTCAACAATAGAGCCAGAAACTTGAGGATAAATATCTAGCGCTAACGTTATGCCAGGTAGAAATAAGCCTAATGCTAGCCAGTGGTTAAATTTCATAATCTTCTCCAATGAGATGGTGTAATTTCTTAAGGGTGATAATATAGTTAAATTCATTCTCAGCTAGTTTTCTTTCAGTATCCGTGTAGTTGACCATAGCCTTACCGATGTCACTTTTGATCTCCATTTCATAATTGGCACGCGCTTTTTCCAAATATAAATCTCGATAGTCCAATTCAACGATTAGCGCTTTATGGATTTGCCTTAATGCACTAAGATTAAGGTGATGATCCAATGCTTCCCCTAATAAATCTTGCTGAATCTTTTCAATCTCAAGTTGTTTTTTCTTAGATTGAATCATGAGTTGAGATATCTCACTATCTTGTTTGGCATCAGTACCAAAAGGCATAGACAGTTGAATTCCAGCGCGCCATTGGCCATTTTTTTCGCGTTGATATCCTTGTTCTCCAACTCGAGCACTTGAGTTAATTACAACACCTAGGTTGCCTTTTTGTTGAGAAATTTGACGACCGATAGCTGATAAAGATTGCTTTAATTGTTTAAGTTTTAAGTTGTCTGTAAGTTTTTTTTGATAATAAGAAAACTCGGCCAGCTCTTTTTTAAATAAAGATTTGTAATTAGGCATAACAACATCATCGGGACGATCTTCATAACTAATATTAAGTAGCTGAGCCAACTTAGCTCGAGTTTGAATTTGCTTAGATTCTGCCCTAATACGGTGAATTTGACTAATTTGCGTTTTGGTTTGTTTTTCTAATAAGGTTACTTCTGATGCACTTTGAATGTCGTAATCATCTTTAACTCGACCTTCATAAACAGCAAACATTGCCAGCTCCTCTAGTGCAGTTTCATAAGATAAGTCTGATAAAACGATGTCAAAATAAGCGCGCATTATCCCAATGGTTTTATCTTGCTGTAATTGCTGAAAAGACAAAGTTGCATTATTAAGTGTATTTAGCTGTGTATTTTTTCCAATTTCAATGGCTTGATTGTAAAGTGTTTTTTTAAGAAAAATAAAGGCGTGAGAATTATTAATAGCAGAGTTGTAGTCGCTTCGCTTTGCAAGCTGTAAATCAATATTTGACGTTACATCGTATTGGTTTTCCCAATCACTCAGTCGATGTTGCTCAGAATCAATATTTAAAAGCTGCTGTTTTTCAGCGAAGTTATACTCATCAGAAAGTTTTAGAGCGTCACCCAGTGTTAAAGGGTTAGGCAGTTGCTCTGAGTGAACAAAACTAGATACTAGCAATAATAAGAAGCTTAAAAATTTCATCGATTTTTACGCTTATAGCGAATAAATTTTTCCTCTAAGTAGGCGTCTTCAACCATAAATTTGGCGAGTAGTAAAAAGTCTTCTTGGTTAGCAAAGCCAGTGCGTCTAACCACTC
Organism: uncultured Candidatus Thioglobus sp.; assembly: GCA_000205985.2. Taxonomy (GTDB): domain Bacteria; phylum Pseudomonadota; class Gammaproteobacteria; order PS1; family Pseudothioglobaceae; genus SUP05. The sequence continues at coordinate 17,088 of GG730012.1, forward strand.
GGTTGCCCTTGAGGTCAAAAAAAGCGAGTACAGGCGTTGCACCAATTCGATTGTGTTTTTTTGCAAAAACTCTTTCAACCGTATCATTGCCGTCAAAATCAACTAATTCAAGATTTGAATTAGTATTGATTTTGTAATTTAAAAAATGCGTTTTAAAATATTTAATAACGTCAGGCTGATTTAATACTTGACGCTCCATTTTTTGGCAAAAAGGACAGTCATCCATAAAGAAAAAAACAAACACACCTTTTTTGTTGGCATCTTGAGCATCACTTAAATTTTCAGAATAATCATTAAAATGCTCGTCGAATAAGTCGCCATCCGACATTGCTTGAAATGATACGAGCAAACCTAAGATTAATATTAGTTTTTTAAACATTAAGTGACCTTGAAAAAATATGTATGGGTTGATTGGAGCTATGGTGAATAATCATACCATTTGAAGTTATTAATTTCAAATGAAAATTAACCTTAGATATGAGTACTACTCAAACAATGCGTCGACAAACTTTTTAGCGTTAAAAGGCTTTAAATCATTAATCCCTTCACCAACACCAATATAGCGTACGGGCAATTTAAGCTCATCAGAAATGGCAAATACCACACCACCTTTAGCAGTGCCATCAAGCTTGGTGATACAAATGCCGCTTAGTCCAATTGTCTTGTTAAACTCTTTAGCCTGATTAATGGCATTTTGCCCCGAGCCACCATCAATAACCAGCATGGTTTCATGCGGGGCATTTTCGTTGTGTTTTTTGAGTACGCGTTTGATTTTTTCTAGCTCTTGCATGAGGTTGCCTTGCGTGTGTAGGCGACCTGCAGTATCGGCAATCAGAATATCAATGTTTTTGGCTTTAGCAGATTCATAAGCATCGTAAATTACCGATGCAGCATCAGCGCCGGTGTCTTGTGCTACGACGGGTATTTCATTACGCTCACCCCAAACTTTGAGTTGCTCAACAGCTGCTGCACGGAATGTATCGCCTGCAGCCAGCATGACCGACTTACCTTGGTTTTGGAATGATTTGGCCAGCTTACCAATGGTGGTGGTTTTGCCAGCGCCATTCACACCCACTACTAAAATCACAAAAGTTGAATTAACGTTGATATTCAGTTGATTATCATCAATCAATAACTTTCTCAATTCATCTTTTAAGAATTGATACAAGCTATCAGAATTTTTTAATATTTTTCTGGATGCATTTTTACGCACCGATTCCAATACTTTATCCGTGGTATTAATGCCAATGTCTGCGGTAATGAGCAGTGTTTCTAGCTCATCCAATAAGTCGTCATTAATCTCTTTTTTACCCAGTAATAGGCTGGATAAAC
>GG730011.1 GCA_000205985.2 uncultured Candidatus Thioglobus sp.
CCAACGAAGTGCATTAGGATCTATTGCCATGTTATTCTCCTCAAGATTTTTTAAACTGATTCAGTCAGCTGCTTTTTGTGTGCACATTAGTTCGGCCGTAGTAACTACTGAATCATCTACTAAGGCTCTGCATTTAAATTTCCAAATACCACGTTTGACCGTCATTACTTCGACTTCTAATCGCAATTGGTCGCCCGGCTCTACCATGCGTTTAAAGCGAACTTTGTCAATACCGACTAGCATGTATATTTGCCCATCAATTGGTTTGCCGACTTCGGATTTAAATGCTAGAATTCCCGTGGCTTGCGCCAGTGCTTCAACAATCATAACCCCAGGCATAATTGGCTGATCGGGAAAATGACCGGTAAATTGAGGTTCATTAAAACTAACATTTTTTATGGCCACTAATGACTTACCTACTTCTAATTCCAGTACTCGATCAATTAACAAAAAAGGATATCGATGGGGTAAAAAGTTTTTTACATCATTAATGTTCATTTCCATGGTCATTTTCCTTTTAAATTTTTAAGTTTAATGTTTAAGTATTTGGTAATTTTATCAAGTTTTACTAGCCATAATCCAACATTCTGCCATTGTTTATGACTCATTAGTGGCATAATTCCAGTGTAGACACCTGGGGTTTTAATGTCTTTATCGACAGTGCTTTTTGCATTAACAACAACATCATCGCAAATATTAAGATGTCCAACAATGCCTACCATGCCGCCAATCATACAGTGTTTTCCTAGTGTTGTACTACCGGCAATGCCAGTATTAGCCGCAATGGCAGTATCTTGTCCAATAATAACATTATGAGCGATGTGAATTAGGTTATCAATGCGCACACCACTGTGTATTTCGGTATCCTCCAAGGTTCCCCTGTCAATTGCAGTATTTGCACCGATGGTTACATTATCGCCGATTACAACGTTGCCTAAATGCGCTATTGTGTGCCAACGGCCTTGGTTATCTCGTGCATTGCCAAAACCTTCAGAGCCAATCACTGCACCTGATGAAATAACCACATTCTTACCCAATAAACAACCTTGCAATATTGTAACGTTTGGATACAAATACGCATTATCTCCGATGGTAACGTTGTCTTCAATGATAGTATTAGGACCAATAACACAATCATGACCTATGATTACATTTTCACCAATAACGCAAGTAGTACTTATTTTGGCGTTGTTGATTTTTGCACTTGGATGAATACCTGCTTGATGAGTGATTTGTTTTTTAAAATAATGTGAAATTTTTGCAAAAGATAAATACACATCGTCAACAATTAAAGCGTTAGTGGGGCAGTCGTCTAATAAAGATTTATCAAGAATAACGACACCGGCTTGTGAACTGATCAGATCTCTTTTATGTTTGCCGTTAACAATGTAGCTTAATTGATTAGAATTAGAGCGCTGTAGTGATGCAATGCCGTTGATTTTAACGCTGGCATCACCAACAAGTTTGGCATTGATAAACTCAGCAATCTCCCCCAGTGTGTGCATTATTCGAATTGCAATCTAAGTTGTTCGGCAATCAACGGTGTAATATTCAGTTCTTTACTAACGTAAGCCACTTCTTGATAAAGGATTAAGTCAAACTTTTTTTCTATGGCTATCGCTTTAATGGTTTGATTGATCAGGTCTTGAATTTTAGAAAGTTCTTGCGTATTTCTAAGTGCTAATTGTTTTTTTAATGAAGATGCTTGTCCTTTGAGTTGTTGTTCTAGATCGGTAATTTTCTTAATTTCAGATTTGATTTCTAATTTAGACAGTGTGCCTTTGTCTTGTTTAAATTCTTTTACCAACGAGTTTATTTTATTAGCAAGTGTAATTAATTCATCTTGTTGAGGTTGAAACTCTTTAATTACTATTTGATTGGCTTGAATGAATTGCGCAGAACTAGTGACCAAATGATCGACATTAATGTAACCAATTTTTAATATCTTGGCCTGGGACGGTCCAGCTAATAATAAAGTTAAAAGTATGAGTAGTTGTTTCACTGTTGATCAGTTGGTTAGAAGCTTGTACCTAGAGTAAATTCTACCGTTTTAACTTTGTCACCGGATTTTTTAAGTAGTGGTTTAGCTGCATAAACACCTAAAGGGCCAACGGGGGTTAGCCATAAAAATGCTAAACCTGTTGACATACGAACCTCATCCAGATCGAAACTAGAAACTTTTTCGTTAATACTTCCAGCATCAATAAAAGCACTCATGCGCATATTTTTACTATCGCTAATAAATTTCATTGGTGATATGATAGAGGTTCCTGCTAATAATGATAATTCACCACCTTTGGCTTTTCCATCATTATAAGTTGCACCTAAAGAGTTAAAGTCAAATCCACGTACGGATGATGAACCACCACCATAATAACGTTTAAAGAATGGCAGGTCATTATCGCCATAGCCTTGAGCAAGACCTATGTTTCCTTTTAAAGTTAACACTAAATCATCCAAGGCATTAGTGGGTATTGGGTAGTAACTTTTATGTGATGCATCGATCTTATAATAGCGAAAATCTGCAATAGGCAGTGCTAAATCAGCACTGATATTATTTCTTTGCCCGTCGGTTGGAAAGTTGTAATCATCTAATGTGTTATTACTCCAGTTTAAGTTTGCTTTAACTTCGCTGCTGTCACCGCTAGCACATTGTTTAGATTCGTGATTAGCATCAGAAAAAGTTGCGCCACAAGTAATGTCTCTACTCGATATTCTAAGATCGGCATTAATACGTGTGTCTTCCGTCAAAGGTATCCCGTATCCAAAGCTTCCACCTGTTTCATTAATGTTGTACGAACTTACCGATAGTCCAGAACCATCGACATCTTTAGTAAAGAGACCGTAACTAATGCTGTGCTTGTCTTCGGTGAAATATGGGTCAACAAAAAAGAAGCTCATTTCTTGTACAGCTTCAGAGGTAGAAAAAGAAGCGTTTAGTGTATTACCAGTACCTAGAAAATTCTTTTCCTTGATGCCCATGTTAAATGATGCACCAGAGCTATTAGAGTGAGACAGTCCGATTGAGAATGTACCAGTCTTGGTTTCTTCTACAGAAAAATGCAAGTTAATTTTATCTTCAAAACCTTTTACTTTTGATACTTCCATCTTAACGTCAGAGAAAAAACCTAGGCGTTTGATTTTTTTAATTGCTTCATCAAGCTCAGTATTGGAATACAATCCACCTTCATTAATACTAATTTCACGACGAATCACCTCATCTTGAGTTCGGGTGTTACCAATAATAGTAATACGATTAATATAGACTTTTTTGTTAAGAGAAACTTTAATGTTTAAATTAATGGTATGTGTTTTTTTATTTTCTGAAGTAATAGGATCAACTTTTGCAAAGGCATAACCTTGATCGGCAAAGACATCGGTAATGGCTTGAACGCTTTCAATTACTTTTTTGCGTTTAAATACATTACCTTTAGAAATGGTTAATAAAGCTTTAAGGTCGCTAATGGATTGGTTGAGTAAGTCACCCGTAAATTGAATAGTACCAAGCTTGTATTCTTCGCCTTCGGCAATTTGAATATCGATATCAATACTTTGTTTATTTTCAGACAGTTCAGTCTTAATTTTTTTCACTTTAAAATCAAGGTAACCAGAATTAATGTAGAACGATTTCATCGCTTCAATACCAGCATCGAGAGCAACCCTTGAGTAGTGGTCTTTTCTAGTAAAGTAGTTGATGATAAAAAAATCAGGCTCACCAATTTCAAATAAGTCGAGCAAATCTTCCTCTTCATTAATCTTAGCACCGGTAATTTTCATAGAGTTGATGCGCGCTACTTCCCCTTCATCGATGTCAAGTTCGATTCCAATTCTATTTTGAGCATCAGTTTCAATGGTTTTTGTGATTTTAATGCTGTAATAACCTTTAGAAATATAAGTGCCTTTTAGTTGGGAAATAAGCTTATCAAGTTGTCTTTTATTAAAAATCTTTCCTTGAGAAAGATCCATGCTTTTTAAGATTTGATTAAGTGAGTCTTCATCAATAACCTTGTTGGAGTAATTGATAACATCAATGTATTTGATGTGCGGATTTTCTTGCAGTTGGATTTTTAAAACTTGCTCATCTTGCGATACTTCAATGTCTTTAAAGAAGCTGGTTTTATAAAGTGAACGAATAATTTGAGCCGAAATTTCTGTGTTATATTCGTCCCCAACTTCAACGGGAAGGTAGCTTAAAACAGTACCCCTAGAGATAGCATCTAGTCCTAAAATTTCAATGCTTTTAATAGGAGCGGCGTTAAGATTGAATGATAGTAAAGTGCCGAATATTAAAGAGATTTGAATAAGGATTTTTTTCATAGTTTTAATTAATTACAATAATCGTGACAGGTCATTATACAGTGCCACAGTGGTTAACGATAAGACAACAAAGAGCCCAAATTTTAACAAAATTTGTTGGAACATTTGACTAATTGGAGAACCTTTTAAGATTTCAATTAAATAGAACAATAAATGTCCGCCATCTAAAAGAGGAATGGGCAGTAAATTTAATAAGCCCAGGCCGATACTAATAAGCGCTAAAAAAGATAAAAAAGAGACTAGGCCAATTTGTGCAGTTTTGCCTGCATAGTCTGCAATGCTCACTGGACCGCTGATTTGTTTTAAGGATACCTCACCCAAAAGCATTTTTTTAATCATCAATAAATTAAGCTTTGTCAATTGATACACTTTGATATTCGCAGATGTAAACGAATCTACAAGGTTCTTTTTAACAGTCACTTGCCATTTTTCAAGGTAATTCTTAGGCACAAAAACACTAACACCTACTTTTGCCACACCGTCTTTAATTTTTGGCGTGAGTGGCAGTTCAATTTTGCTAGAATTTCGCTTAATTGTTAAGAGGATTTCTTGATTGGGATTATTTTTTACAATCTTAACGAACTCTAGCCAAGTGTTAATATTGTTGCCGTTCATTTGTAATATTTCGTCATTAGATTGAATACCGGCAATTTGTGCAGGACTGTCATTAATGACTTGGTCAATAATGGGTTTAATTTTTGGTAAAGAAAATTTAAAACCTAAATATTTTTCTAGACCTTGCTCAGGATTTGATAAAAAATCACCGGTTAAAGATAGTTCTAAAGTTTTTAAATTTGAAGTCTTTGAAACAACCTCTAACAACAAAGGTTTTTCTTCCAGTGCTTGGATAAAATGAATGGAGAATTCTTGAAGTGTCGATATTTTTTGCCCATTAATACTAAGTAACCGATCTCCGGTTTTCAAGCCTGAGGATTCGGCAATACTGTGATTTTCAACGGACCCAATAATGGGTTTAATACCTGTTGTGCCTGTGTAAAAAATAAACGTATAGACAAAAATCGCAAAAATAAAATTAGCCGCCGGCCCTGCTATAACAATAGCAATGCGCTTATAAACGTTTTGAGTATTGAAGGCTCGATGTTTTTCTGATGGCTTAACTTCAGATTCATTTTCATCCAACATTTTGACGTAACCGCCAAAAGGCAGGGCGCACAAAGTGTATTGTGTTTCACCTCGCTGCCAAGATTTTAAAACCTTGCCAAATCCGATGGAAAATCTTAATACTTTGACGCCTAATTTTTTAGCTACCCAGAAATGACCAAACTCATGTACCGTTACCAAAACCCCAATGGTAACAATGAATGAAAGCAGTGCGGTAAAAAATTCCATTAAAATTTACGACGCTGAGTGAGTGTGTCCGGCATCCTTTAGTTTTTTAAGATAGTCCGCCCAAAGATCGTTGTGATTGATGGCGATGCGATGTAGGTGTGACCAAGAATAAATCCCTGTATCGTGGCCATCACTAAAAAATAGAACAACGGCATAATTACCGGTTGGCTCAATACGTGAAATAGTAACACCTTCTTTGCCTGTTTGTAATATCTCTTGACCAGGTCCGTGCCCAACCACTTCGGCAGAAGGGGAGTAAACCCTTAAATATTCAGCACTTAAAGGATAATCAATATCATCAAAAGTAATGGTTAACACGGTTTTGGCTTTGTTAAGAGTAATGTTAGTTGGTGTTTGCATGGTTTACCTTAAATTAAAGTTAAACGATATTTTATCAGAACTCAATTATTCATTAACCCTAAGCGTTATAAGTAGATAAAATATCCATCATAATGATTAACTTTACAAAAATGCACGGGCTGGGCAACGATTTTATGGTTGTTGACAACAGTGCAGGCAATATTAGCTTTAGTGCTGAGCAAATTCGAGCTTTAGCGCAACGACATTTTGGCATCGGCTTTGATCAGTTATTAATGATTGAATCGACCAACACCAAAGATGTCGATTTCCGTTATGTGATTTATAATTCAGATGGCTCTGAAGTCGAGCAGTGTGGCAATGGCGCGCGTTGTTTTGCGCGTTTTGTTCGTGAGAAAGGTTTGAGCGATAAAAACCCGATCAGTGTTGAAACTAAGTCAGGCCTCATTAGTTTGTTTATTAATGACGATCACAGTGTTCGTGTTGATATGGGTGAGCCGGTATTTAATCCAAGCGATGTTCCATTGATCGCTCCAGAAGAGTCTCTTTATTATTCAATAGAAGGTTATGAGGTAGGGGTGTTTTCGACAGGCAATCCCCATTGTGTTATGATTGTGGATGATGTTGAGGGTGTTGATGTAGAAACCATAGCGCTTCGAATTCAACAAAGTAATTTATTGCCCAATCAGGCTAACATTGGTTTTATGCAAATAATCAGCCGAAATGAAATTAATTTACGCGTTTACGAGCGTGGTTCAGGGGAAACGTTGGCTTGTGGCTCAGGCGCCTGTGCTGCGGTCATTCACGGCGTTAGAATAGGGCAGTTAGATCATAAAGTTACGGCCCATTTAAGAGGTGGAGACGCGCTGATTGAATACAACAAAGGCGAACATGTGTTTTTATCAGGCCCTGCGCAGTTTGTTTTTGAAGGTTGGGTTGACGTTTAACAATTTACTGAGAATATTTTTCTGTCCTCTAATCTGATTGCGCTTAAAGCGCCACTCCAGATGCAACCGTGATCCATAGGATAGACATGAGCTTGATTTACATTAGCAAGGTCCGACCAGTGTCCAAAGAAAATATCGGTATTTTTTAGTTTTCTATCAGAATGCAAGAACCAGGCTTTGTATCCTTCTGGTGCTTGATCATAATTTACCTTATGATCAAATTCTAATTCACCGTCACTTTTACAAAAACGCATTCTCATTAAGGCGTTAATGGTGTATCGACAAGCATCTAATTCATCAAGATCGTTATGGTATTTGTTGGGTTCGTTGTCATACATGCTGGATAAAAAACTGCTCACATCATCACCTTGTAGATATTTTTGTACAAGGGCAGATTGCTTAAAGATGATCTCTTGATCCCAGATAGGCGGAACTCCTGCGTGTACCAGTAATGCATCTTTGTGTTTTATTGCTAAAGGTTTTTTCAATAAAAAACCAATTAACTCATCTCGATCATTGGCCCTTAGAATGTCAGTAAAGGTGTCTTTTGAATTCGGCTTTCGCGAAGTCAGCGCACAAGCTAATAGATGAAAGTCATGATTGCCTAAAATCATTTTAGCGTTATTATCTAAATCTTTAATAAAGCGCAATGTCGTTAGTGATTTATCGCCACGATTAACTACATCACCCAAAAAGAACAATTGATCTTTATCGCTGGAAAATTTGATTTTTTTGAGTAGGCTTTGCAGTGAGTCAAAACACCCTTGGACATCGCCAATGAAGTAATCAGACATTAGTGTAGTGTGTAAGGCTCACTTAAGACAAATTCAGGAATTTCAGCCTCAAAGCGCTCACCTTCATCGTTGATCATTCCGTAAGCACCTTTCATGGATCCGGTTTGAGTTTTAATGACAGCACCTGATGAATATTGAAAACTCTCACCCGGGGTAATGTGTGGCTGCTGACCGATAACACCTTCACCAATCACATCTTCAACATCGCCACTTTCATCCTGAATGTGCCAATGGCGTGTGCGAAGCTGTGCGCCGACTTCACCATTATTGGTAATCGTAATGTTATAAGCAAAGGCATATTGATTCTGTGCAATGTTAGATTGATCGGCTAAATAAGTCACCTGTACTTCAATTTTAATGTTGTTTTTCATAATCAGATGTTAGCGTAATAAACTCATTTACGCTGAGCATTTCTGCCCGTTGCGATAAGTCAATGCTTGTTTGTTCTTGTGTTAATAATGATTTTAAACAATTTCTAAGTGTTTTTCTACGCTGAGCAAAGCTGGCTTTTACAATTTTTTCAAATACAGTAATATCATCAATAAGGTTTTTTTCTAGTGGCTTTAGATAAACAATAGCAGAATCCACCTTTGGCGCAGGTTCAAAAGATTCGGGTGGCACAACAAAAATCATCTCCACTTCGAAGAAAGCTTGAATCATGACACTAAGACGGCCGTAAGTTTTGTTGCCATTGCTTGCCACCATACGTTCAACCACTTCTTTTTGCAGCATAAAGATCATGTCTTGAATGTACTCTCTGTTATTTAGCAAGTGAAACAGAATAGGTGATGAGATGTTGTACGGTAAATTACCCACTACTCTGAGTGGAGCAGGTAATTTACTAACATCAAATTTAAGAGCATCACCTTGGTGAATGATTAGATTTTCTTTGCCGAAAGATTGTAATAAAGCAATTAAATCAGTATCGATTTCAATCACGTGTAATTGATTCAGTTCTTCTAATAAGGGTAGTGTCATCGCCCCTTTTCCAGGACCAATTTCAAGTAAGTTATCGTTTTTCTTTGGTGCAATGGTGGCAATAATGCGATCTACAATCCTTGCATCTGTTAAGAAATTTTGTCCAAAGCGCTTTCGGGCCGTGTGTTTAGTCGCTGGCATGATCAATCAATTTTTGTGTGTATTTAAGTGCTGTGTTAAAACTCCCTAAACTAATGTTGCCCGTGCCTGCTAATTTAAGTGCCGTTCCATGATCAACGGATGTGCGAATGAATGGTAGACCAAGAGTGACGTTGACTGATTTTTTAAAACCCAGCGTTTTAAGCACAGGCAGCCCTTGGTCGTGGTACATACACAGCACAACGTCAATTCCTTTTAAAGAGTCGGGAGTAAAAGCTGTATCGGCAGGTACAGAACCTATTAAATGATAGCCCTGTTGATTGAGCTTATCGATGAGCGGATTAATGATTTCAATTTCCTCACGGCCTAAATAACCGTCTTCACCGGCATGAGGATTAAGCCCACAAACCAATATGGCTGGCTTGTTAATGCCTTGATGCAATAGAGATTGATGAATAATAGTGATGGTTTTATTCAGCGAGTTTAGCCGGATATTCTTAGGCACTTCGGATAAAGGCAAGTGAGTTGTTGCCAGTGCTACACTCAAACCTTTAGTTGCCAGCATCATCACCGTTTGCTCAGTGTGACTGATTTTTGCCAAATACTCAGTGTGTCCGGTAAATTCAATACCCGCTTGGTTAATAATCCCTTTATGCACCGGGCCTGTTAGCAGGGCATTGCATTTTGATTCTAAACAGAATTGAGTGGCAGAGTTTAGTGCTTCTAATACAAAATGTGAATTATCTGCATTTAAGATTCCGGTCTTAGTATCGGTTTTAAGCTTGATTGGAAAAACACAAATTTCTCCCTGGGTAGAGGCGGTATCAGATTCTTTAATTTTGATGGATAAATTTAACTTTTTTGCGCGTTTTATTAATAGATCTGGATCGCTAAAAACCAATAAGTTTTTACACGACTTTTGCTGAGCATAAATGATGGCTAAATCAGGGCCAATTCCAGCAGGTTCTCCAGGTGTAAAAGCAATTGCCATAAAGTTGTTGTGATAAATAAGTATTGGTTATATTAAAAAGTTAATATATAATCAAAATTTTATATAATTTCAATTTAAAAATAATGAATAAAAATCATTATAAAACAATAACCTGTATAAATTATCAGAAGTTATTTTAATATTTGCTTAAAATAATAAACACAAGGTATTTTAATCATATAAAATTCCGTTAAAAGTTTATTTTCTCACTTAAATAAAGGTTAATTATGAGCTTACCAATTGCGCCCTTAGTAACATCCGTTTTATTAACATTTTCACTCCCTTCTCAAGCACAAATTATCAATCAAAATTCCGATAGTTTTGATTCCGTTTACAACCTTCAAACAGTTAGTGGCATGTCATTAGACAAAAGAGCCCTTTTAGGGGGTGCTGTTATCTCCTCCGCTGAGGTTAATTTATCAGCCCAAGTGTCGGGTGATGTTTTAATCGTTGGTGGTAGAGAAGGTGACATGTTTAAACAAGGCTCCACTTTAGTAACTTTGGAGCAAGAATCCATTCAAGCACAAAGAGATTCCACTTACGCTGAAATCTCATCTGCCAATGAGGCGCTTAGAAATGCTGGCGTGCAATATTCACAATCCATTGTTTCTCCAAATTCAGGCGGTATGCTTGGCGGTCTTCCAGGCATGTTCTCTATGTTTACCGACCCAATGTTAAAAATGAGTGGCCAGGGTAATCCTGAATTTGACAAATTTGCCAGTAGAACCTCGCGTTATACCGATTATCAACAAGCTAAAAATAGACTTAAACAAGCAGAGCTCAAGTTAAAACAAGTTGAAGAGCGCCTTAAAGATGCTAATGTAGTTGCCCCTTTTGATGGGGTTATTGTGGTTAAGAATATCAATAAAGGCGATGTGGTTCAATCAGGGCAAACCTTAATAAAATTCGCCAACATTAAAAATCTACAAGTTGAAGTAAATGTGCCTTCTCGTTTAGTCAGAAGCCTAAAACTTAATAAAAAATACCGCATAAAGTTAGACATTGCTAACATTGTTGTTGATGCGGCTTTAGCGCAGATTTACCCAATTGCTGATAACGCTAAGCACAGTGTTAAAGTAAAGTTTGATTTACCAGAAGGAATTCCAGTGTTGCCTGGTGCGTATGCAGAGGTGGAAATTTTTGAAACTGATTCAGGTATCTTAACACCGGTTATTTTAGAAACAGCGGTTATGTGGCGTTCTAGCTTACCAAGTGTTTTTGTGATTAACCCAAAGACAGGTAAGACTGAGTTAAGATTTATTCGACTTGGAGAGCAGGTAGGTAAAAGCAAGAAAAGTGTTTTATCAGGCTTAAAGATTGGTGAAAAAATTGTTACTAATCCGAACATCTTAATGATTTCAGGAATGAATATTTAATAAAATTATGCCACATCAGCATCATCAGCACGACGACTTATCGAAAGATAAGAACATAAAAGAAGAGTTTATTAAAGAGGCTTATAGAGACTATGAACTCGGCATCGCAGGAAAACTAACCAAAGCTTTCATTACTTCACCATTGTCAATCATCTTATTCTTTGCCATGCTTGGTGCAGGCATCATGGGCTTGATTTCAACACCTAGACAAGAAGATCCTCAAATATCCGTTCCACTGATCGATCTTTTTGTTGAATATCCTGGCGCTTCATCCGATGAAGTTTCTAACATTATCATTAAACCTTTAGAGCGTTTAATGTCTCAGATTCTAGGTGTTAAACACGTTTATTCAGTGAGTGACAAAAGGGCAAGGCATCATCACCCGTTGAGTTTGACGTGGGTCAAGTCATGAATGCCTCAATCATTAAAGTACGTGATAAGATGCTAGCAAATCTAGAACTTTATGCCACCTGGTGCTCGAAAACCACTAATCAAGCCTAAGGAAATCGACGACGTTCCAATCATTATTTTAACTCTATGGTCCAAGGTATTGGACGATGGTCAATTGCGATCTTTAGGTTTAGAATTGCTGCAACAACTTGAAAAAGTAAAAGACACAAACAACGGCTTTGTTGTCGGTGGCCGTAAAGAATCCTTCCATATTGATGTTTATCCAGGTCGATTGGCGGGTTACAACATATCCATCCAGCAAATTGCTAGCACCATCGGCTCTGCTAATATCAGTAAACACACCGGTGATATTGAACTTAACGGCTTTAAGATGGAGGTTTACTCAGGTGACTTCTTTAAAAAGGTTGAAGACATTGAAAACTTAGTAATCGCTGTTAATGATGGAATGCCTGTTTACGTTCGTGATGTTGCGGATGTGTATTACGCACCTGAAGACACACTTCAAATGGTCAACTATTACACTGGAAAGGCTAATAAAACTGACCAAAAAGCCGCTGGTGATCAAGCTGTTACCATCGCCATTGCGAAAAAATTTGGTACCAATGGTGTTGAAGTAGCAGCTAATATTTTGGCAAAAGTGGAGGAATTAAAAGGCCGATTGATTCCAGACAATGTGCACGTTAGTGTTACTAGAGATTACGGCAAAATCTGCCAAAGATAAAGTTAATTCACTGATTAAAAAACTCTTCATTGCAACAGGCGCAGTAACACTATTGGTTTGGTTTGCGCTTGGCGTTCGACCAGCAATTGTTGTTACCTTGGTTATTCCTGTTGTTCTTCTGATGACTATTTTCTCGGCCTGGATTTTAGGCATGACCATCGATAGGGTGAGTTTATTCGCACTGATTTTCTCAATTGGTATTTTGGTGGATGATGCAATTGTAGTAACTGAGAACATATATCGACGATGGCTCATTGATAATAAAATTACCATCGGTACAGCGATTGATGCTGTGCGTGAGGTGGGCAATCCAACCATTCTAGCAACTTTTACAGTAGTTGCGGCACTGGTACCAATGGCTGCAGTGAGTGGCATGATGGGTCCATACATGGCGCCAATTCCAGTACTGGGTTCTGTGGCAATGATGTTTTCATTGTTTGCAGCCTTTGTGTTTACACCGTACTTTATTATGAAGTTTGTACCGCCTCTGAATGTATTGCATAAGATGCATGAAAAAGAAGAAAGAGAAGGTAAAGTATTGCATGCATTCTTCCACAATACGATTACAAAACTATTTAATGTAAAATTTTACGGCATGACTTTCATGGTTGGATTGGTCGTCGCCTTCTTTATGTCAATGTCAATGTTCTACACCACCGCAGTGCCGGTAAAAATGCTACCATTGGATAATAAGTCAGAGTTTGGTGTGGTGCTGGACATGCCGGATGGAACGGCATTAGCCGATACAGCATCCACGTTGCATAAAATGGCACAAGTATTGCGTAATGTACCCGAAGTTGTGGCCGTACAGTCTTATACAGGTACTGCCAAACCATTTGATTTTAATGGTTTGGTTCGCCATTACTATTTAAGGAAAAACTCATCAGAAGGTGAATTACAAATCCAATTAGCCGGAAAGGGCGATCGTAAAAGATCCAGTCATGAAATTGCATTAGAAGCCAGAGAACTGGTCAAACAAATTGCCAGTGATGCGGGTGCAAATTACGCTGTGGTTGAGATGCCGCCAGGTCCTCCAGTATTGCGCCCTGTAGTGGCAGAAGTTTATGGCCCTAATAAAGAAACACGCCGTAAGCTTGCCCGTGATCTAACAGAGTTATTTGTAGAATCTGGCACCATGACAGATATCGACAACTTAATTTCGTGATGAATATCCTGTGATTAATTTCCAAGTAGATACTGAAAAAGCCTCTCGCTTTGGTGTGAGTGTGCAAACCATTCAACAAACACTAGCAATGGCAATGAGTAGCTATAACGTAGGCAGTATTCGTCTTAAAAATGCTTTAGAGCCATCCTTTATTCGCTTACAAGTGCCGTTGTCTAAGCGTTCACAATTATCATATTTAACCCAGCTTCCAGTACCTTCTCAGCACGGTGGTTTAATTCCAATATCTGAGCTTGGATCTTTTACTTTTAAAAAGCAAGACGATCTAATTTTTCATAAGGACTTAGCAGACGTTGAATACGTACTAGGTGAGCCTATCGGTCGCTTGAGTGCCCCTATTTATGCAATGATGGGTGTGGATGATTTATTGTTAAGATACCAAACCATTGATGGTAAAGAGTTACAAGGCGAGTACTTAGGCCCGCCTGAAGACCAAACTATACCTGGTTTTGAGTGGGGTGGTGAGTGGACAGTAACCTATGAAACCTTTAGAGACATGGGCACAGCGTTTGGCGTTGCGCTAATCGTTATTTATATGTTGGTGGTTTGGCAATTTGGTAATTTTATAATCCCTGCAGTGATCATGGCGCCAATTCCTTTAACATTGCTTGGTATCGTACCTGGACATTGGATGATGGGTGCAGAGTTCACCGCCACATCCATGATTGGCTGGATTGCCTTAGCCGGTATTATCGTAAGAAACTCCATTCTATTGGTGGACTTTACCGTACAAGAATACGCCAAAGGCATTCCTTTCTTTGACGCTGTAATCAATTCATGTGCTTCTCGCACACGTCCAATTTTAATCACAGCTTTTGCTTTAGTTGGTGGTTCAAGCGTTATCTTGACAGACCCTATTTTCCAAGGCATGGCAATTTCATTATTGTTTGGTGTGTTGATCTCAACAGTGTTAACACTCATCGTAATTCCGTTAGGAACCTTATCGGCTGGTGAAGATTCGTGTCGTAGCATTGCCGTTAATATGGGCTTACTACCAGGTGACTCTGATGCAGACGCCAAATACAACGTAGCAAAACCTGTAAAGAAAAAAGAAGATAAAGCTGAAAGAGCCTCCAAAACAAAAGAATGGGCAAAAAGCCTTCTTGAAAAGAAAAAGAAAAGCAAGGAAAAAGACGACGGTGATGAAAAAATAGACACCAATGGTTTGCTTAAGAAAGAAGATAAAAGTGATTTATAGGATTAGATAAATCCTTTTTAAGGGAATTTCTAAATATTTAAAAAAAACCAATACTAGTCAAACTAATGTTGGTTTTTTTTCATTTATAAGTTACATAAAAAATTTAATTTTAATATTGTTGCAACAATGTGGCCTTCTACCAATAAAACCAATTTAGTGCAGAATGCCAAATCTGGAATTAGAGCACTCGTCAGTTTTGATAACGATATAGCTATAATCGATGTTCGTGGTCAAACTTGCCCGGGTTATCTTTTAGCTATTAATAAAGCAGTTGATGAGCTTAATCCAAAAACTAAAGCAAAACTGCTAATGACATACCCACCATGTATTGAAGATGTTAAGGCGTGGTGTAATAGTAAAGGCATAGATTATTTATCTCTTGAAAAGAGTGATAAAGTTTGGGTTGCTTGGATACAAAAAAACAGTATAGATGTTTAACTTACTGGCTTAATTTGGATTAACCATTTTGGCTTTTGAGAAAGAGCTTTACTAAAAGCTATTGCTAGCTTTCATGCTTACGTTCCACAAAAACCTTTTCACCGGCACTGATACAGCCTAGCGGAATAACCACTAAAGTAAGTAGGGTGGATACAAACACACCAAAGAGTAACGAAATTGCCATACCTTGGAAAATAGGGTCAAACAAAATAACCATCGAACCAAGAATAAGTGCAAAAGCAGTAATCAGAATTGGGCGAGTTCTTGACTTAGCTGAAAGAATTACCGCATCCATTAATGGTATGCCACCTCGGAATGCATTGGTGGTGAAATCAACCATTAAGATGGAGTTTCTTACAATGATGCCAGCTAAGGCAATCCAACCAATCATAGATGTGGCGGTGAACTCTGCACCCAACAACCAGTGCCCAGGTACGATACCAAGCAGTGTTAATGGAATAGGGGACATGATAATGGCGGGAATGGTAAAGTTGCCAAACGCCCAAACCACCAACATGTAAATAGCGACCAGTGCCACACCAAAGGCTATACCCATGTCTCTAAAGGTTTCATAGGTTACGGTCCATTCTCCGGTCCATTCAAAAGCACTTTGTTTGTCATTTTCTGGTGCACCTGTGTATTCGCCGCTACGAAGTTCTACACCATCAGGGGTAACGTAACCTTTTTCTTCAAGAATTCTTTCCACATCAAGCATGGCATAAATAGGAGCACCTAAACGGCCAACGGCATCACCCACTACAAATTCAACGTCTCTTAAGTCTTTGTGGAAGATAATAGGGTCACGTTTGACTTTAACAAACTTTCCTAATTCTGAGAGCGGAATGATTCTTTGATCCATCGTCATAATTGGTAGATCTCCTAAACGATGCAGATTCGATCTTTTTTCCACGGGGATGGTTAACACAACGTGAGTTGGCTCGGAAATCAATGATTGAAAAATAGTGGTGGCTTTAAATTCGCCCATCACCATGGCTAAATGTTGATTGATGGTTTTGACGGAAATTCCCTGACGTGAGGCTTTTTCACGATCAATTTCAAAACGCCAAGTCTCCATGGGGCTGCGCATTAAATTATCAACGTCGGCAATGATTTCAGATTCACGAAATATTTGTGTGATTTCGCGTGCAACTTGTCGTCTGGTTTGTGCATCGGGCCCGTGAATTTCTGCAACCACGGTTTGTAAAACTGGAGGACCCGGTGGCATTTCCACCACCGTGATTGCAGCCCCTTCAGCCTGTCCAATGGGTTGCAATTGTTTGCGTACAGCGCTGGCGATTTCATGGCTAGTACGAGAGCGCTCAGTTTTAGGAATTAACTGAATGGCAATTTCTGACTGCCAAGGGAATTGACGTAAATAATAATGACGAACCAAGCCGTTAAAATCAAAAGGTTGGGCGGTGCCAATGTAATTTTGTGTGGCTACAATTTCTTCAATGTTTTCTAATTGTGTAGTAATTTTATTTGTAAAGTTAGCTGTGGTTGGTAGGGCAGTGCCATCTGGCATGTCAATCACAATGCTAAAATTTGCTTTGTCGTCAAATGGTAGCATTTTTACCGGAACCGCCGTGTTGTAAAACATGTACAAAGCAGCAAAGAAACTTAAGATTAATCCAAATAGAAAACCATGCCCTAATGTTTTATTTTGGGAGAGGCTAATGATAACTTTACGGAAAAAGACATCCATTTTTGCATCAATTTTTTCGTCTCGCTCTTCCATTTTTCGTAATTTTTCCATGCTTGGAATAATCCTCATGGCTAACCATGGGGCAAATACGAGTGCTGCTAAAAGAGACAGCACCATAGCCACAGAGCCCAGTGCAGGAATTGGTTCCATGTAAGGCCCCATCATGCCTGAGATAAAGCCCATTGGAATTAGCGCTGCTACAACTGTGTAAGTTGCCAAAACGGTAGGATTACCTACCTCGCGTACAGCATCTACGGCCACGTCAGTGTCCATAGAGCCGGCCATCAGCCAGCGTCTGTAGATGTTTTCGACAATAACAATGGCATTATCAACCAAGAAACCAATTGAGAAAATTAGGGCAAATAGGCTTACTCTGTCAATGGTGTATCCCATTAGCATGGCAACAAAAACAGTTGCAACCAATACAACGGGAATGGTGAGTAAAACCACGATGGATGGTTTAATGCCAAGACTAAACCAAACCAGCAGTGTTACAGCAGCCGTCGCTATAAAAAGCTTGAATAACAAATCATTAACTTTAGTGTTGGCACTGTGACCATAATTACGAGTAACCTCAACGTTAACGTTGCCAGGGATTAGATAGCCTTTTAGGCTTTCAACTTCAGCCAGAATGTTATTCACTACTGTAACACCATTAGAACCACGCTGTTTTGCAAGAGCAATAGTTACTGCTGATGCACCACGAACTGATTTTTCTCGATCGGTAGCGAGTCCAGTAGAAAAAGTAACAATCTCTTTGGTTTCTTCAGGGGCTTCTTCTACATTGGCTACGTCTCTTAAAAATACAGGTGTGCCTTTGTGTTGACCAACAACCAATTGCTTAAGATCATCAGCTTTGGCTAAAAAACCACCGGATTCAACGTAAAGGAATTTATTGTTTATTTCGACAGAACCAACAGTGTGCCCAGTATTAGCAGTTTGTATGGCCTGGACAATTTGACCAGGGCTAACTCCAAAGCCACCGAGTCGCTCTGGAAGGACTTCAACACGTAGTTGTCGCGATCGTCCACCGGTCACAAAGCCGACACCAGTTAAAGGCACTTGTTTTAAGTGTTGAAGCACACTAACGCCTAATATTCTAAGTTGATCGTCCTCCACATCTTCAGACCATAATGTGAGCGTAACTGAAGGGACGTCATCCACTTCTTTTGGCTTGACCATGGGTGGATCAATACCTAGAGGCAATAAGTCTAGACTGGATTGAATTTTGCTGTGAATCTGTACAATGGAAGAACCCATTGGTTCACCCACTTTAAATTGAACGGTGATAATTCCGTATTCACGATCACTGGCAGAATAAATATGTTTAATGTTAGGAATCTCACTAAGCACTCTTTCAAATGGATCCACAACTTGAGAGGCAACTTCATCGGAAGAAAGTCCTGGTGCTGGAAAGAAGATATCAATCATCGGTACTGAAATTTGTGGATCTTCTTGGCGCGGTGTGGCAATTAGACCCCATATTCCTATGGCCATCATCGCAATGAACAATAAAGGCGACAGTGGTGAATGAATAAAAGTTTTTGCTAGACCGCCAGAAAAACCAATATCCTTATCGTCAATAAAAGTTGAAGGTTTTTCTTGATCGTTTGTTGGCTTGTTGTTGGATTCTTGCATAAGTATTTTTATTTTCTAATCATTGTGGAGGCGGACGGATTAACCAATACCATCTCTCCTGAATAAATACCAGATAGTATGCTTGACCATCCGTTATCAGCTGTATCGCCAACACGCACAAAGCGCATTTCTAATTGACCATCTTTTTGCACATAAACAGTGGGTAGGGATCCCCGTAGAATAATGGCAGTACTTGGTACTGTTACCAATTCTATAGAATTTTTAGAAAGCTCTGGAATCATAACTTCAACGTACATACCTGGTGAAGCCTGTGTATTTTTTGGAAGTTTAAATTTAACGGTAATCGTATGTCCCATGGTATCAGCCATTGGAAAGATGCGCACTACATCGATGGGCATGGTTTTTTCATTTTGATCCAAGCGTGCTTTGAGTGTCATCCCCTTACTAAGTCCTTTGACTAAGCGTGCTGGAACTTCAGCGCGGATTTGCAATTGATTAGTATCGCCAAAAAGAAACATTGGAACACCAGGTTGTGCGGGTTGTCCAATTTCTACCATTTTTCTTAAAATTACACCGTCAAACGGGGCAATAATAGTAGCGTTAGAAATGTTTTCATCCAGCTCGCGTAATCCTGCTAAAGCTTGAAGGTGGGCATTTTTAGCAGTTTCCAGTTGGATCTCCATGGCGTAAAGATTGGTTTGTCTTTGCACGGAAGAATTACCTTCTCCCGTTATGCTTCTCATTGGATCGGAAAACATACTGACCATACTCGGCATGCCAGCCAACATTGCATTGGATTGTGAATTTGGATTTTTTCTTTCATTGTACAGTTGCATTTGGGCATTGCGAATGCCAGCACTGGCGCTATCAATTTGAGCTTTGGCTTGCTCTCTTTTAGCCATCATTGCAGCAATGTCTTGCCTTGCTAGTTGCTCGCCTTGTTTGAAAGCATCCCCCTCTTCACCAGCAATGAAGATAATGTCGCCTGGCATTTTAGCCACTAGATTGACTTCACGATGAGGAATGACGGTCCCACCTAAAGAAGTGAATGAACCAATGCGGCTGGTCTTCGCAGCAACAAACTCCGAAGCGATTGTAACTTGGGAAATCCAGAGCAATAAGATGCCTACAGCAATGGGCTTGGTGAGAGATATTTTCATAATGTTCATCTTTTTTAAAAAATATAGGTTGATTCTACCATCATTGCCACTTTTAGTGGCGTACTTTAGTTAGGACAGGGCTTGTTTTTAAAGGCTGTTTTTAATTAACTGATTCACCTTGAACTTGCAAATCAGCATGATAAGACGAGCGCACCATCGGACCACTGGCCACTTGAGAAAATCCCATTTGTATTGCAAAGTTTTTGTAACGATCAAACTGCTTAGGGGTGATGTATTCTTCGACAGCCAGATGATGTTTGCTCGGTTGTAAGTATTGACCAAGCGCTAGCATATCCACATCGTGAGCACGAAGGTCTGATAATGTATTTAGAACTTGTTGTTCGTTTTCACCCACGCCTAGCATCAAACCTGATTTTGTGATTACTTCAGGGTGTTGGTTTTTAAAGGCTTTTAACAGTTTGAGTGAATATTGATAATCAGCCCCTGGTCGTACTTTTGGATACAGGTTAGGCACTGTTTCTAAGTTGTGGTTAAACACGTCAGGCGGACAAGATTCAAGCACTTCCAGAGCTTTTTCCATTCTGCCTCTAAAGTCAGGAGTAAGTATTTCAATCTTAACATTGGGCGTGGTTTGTTTAATTTGATCAATACACTGCTTGAAATGATGAGCGCCACCATCACGCAGATCATCACGATCAACCGAGGTGATCACCACGTATTTGAGTGCCATTTTTTCAATGGTTTCTGCCAAGTGTTTTGGTTCATCTGCATCCAAAGGTTTTGGCTTGCCGTGTGCCACATCACAAAAAGGGCATCGGCGTGTGCAAATTTGCCCCATGATCATAAAGGTAGCCGTACCGTGATTAAAGCATTCGGCTAGATTTGGGCATTGCGCTTCTTCACAGACTGTGAATAGTTTTTGTGAGCGAAGGGTTTTTTTAAGTTGATCTACTTTGGAACCAGCAGGGTGTTTAATGCGAATCCAACTTGGTTTTCTCAGCGGTGCACGAGTTGCATCGGGTTTAATTTTTAAACGCGAGGTTTTTGATTCGCCTTTTAAGGCTTTAATTTCAACTTCTTGTAACATTTTTAATTAAAATTTGACTCAGCTCATTAGCAACGTTTTTCAGTTTAACATTATCCGTTAAATCACTCAGCTGTGTTACTTTCAATCCTTGGTATCCGCAAGGGTTTATTTGTGCGAAAGGAGATAGGTCCATATCCACATTTAAACTTAATCCGTGATACATACTTCCATTTTTAACTTTAAGCCCAAGAGCAGCGATTTTAGTGCCATTAACGTACACACCCGGTGCACCTTCTTTCAAATGCGATTCAATTTGATAATCAGCAAGTAAGCCCATGATTGACTGTTCAATTAAAGACACGATTTTCTTCACCCCAATGCCCAAACGCTTTAAATCAATCAAACAATAAATAATCAGTTGCCCTGGTCCGTGATAAGTAATTTGACCCCCTCTATCTGTTTTAACAATAGGAATTTTACTTACGCCAGTTTCGAGTAAAAAATGCTCAGGCTTGCTAGAAATCCCCTCGGTAAAAACACTGGGGTGTTCGACAATCCACAGTTCATCCTCAGTGTTGGGTTTTCGCTCAGCATTGAAGCGCTTCATTTTCTCCCAAGTTGTTAGGTAATCTTGTTGATCTAAATTAACAACTTTCATCATCAAAATAATTCAGAGCACGTAAGCCACTAAAGAGCAGTCTTGCAATTCTTGGTTGATTGAATCCAATTGAGTCCTGCTGGTAGCAATAATACGCACGGTAAGAGACACGTATTTACCCTTAGAACTGCGTTTGATGCTGATTTGATTAGGGTGTAATTTATCCGTGTGTTTTTCAATGATCGAGCAAATGGTGATGTGCAGTTCTTCATGTTCTTTGCCAAAAACTTTCACTGGGTAGTCACAGGGGAAATTAAAGATTTCTTCAGAGCTTAAATTAGACGTATTCATAGCAAGTAATTTTATCGGTTATTGCTATAAAATAGGGTCAGTTTTCATATTTTTCAAGTTAAAAGGACACCTCTAGGGGTATTTATATTTTTTGACAACGGAAAATTTTTTTTTGTAAAATAAAATTATGCAGATATAGTGATTCATATATCAAATAATTTTATAAAACAGATGGAGATTTTCCTAAGCCCCAAAGGGCAAGGATTTTAAATATTTTAGATGCGTTAAATTTTTCAGCAATATGAATGACTATTACTTAAAAAATTATGTCTTACTAAAAGGTTTAAAATACTTGCAAAATTCTACAAATATCCCTAGAGGTATCCTTTAATGCGCCCAGAACAAGTTAGTAAAATACTGAAGCAAGAATTTGAATCCGTGGTTCATGGTCATCACACGCCCGTTATGTTGTGGGGTGCCCCGGGTATTGGCAAATCACAAATCATATCCCAAGTTGCGATTGAACACAATGTAGCTGTAATTGACATTCGTTTATCACAAATGGAACCGAGTGATCTGCGTGGTATCCCGTTTAAAAATGGTGAGCTGGTTGATTGGTCCATTCCATCGCTATTGCCCGATGAAAAGCGACATGGGAAGCAAGGGGTTTTGTTTTTAGATGAGATTACCTCAGCACCTCCAACCGTGTCTGCAGCGGCTTATCAATTAATCCTAGACCGTCGCTTGGGTGATTACACAGTGCCTGATGGCTGGGTTATTTTTGCCGCCGGCAATCGTCAGGGCGATCGGGGTGTAACTTACTCCATGCCGGCACCATTGGCCAATCGTTTTTCACATTATGAACTGGACGTCAATCTTGATGACTGGGTAGCATGGGCTTATAAAAATAACATCGATGAACGCATCATTGGTTTTCTTCGTTATCGTCCAGAGCATTTATTTGAGTTTGATCCAGTGCACAATCCAAACGCTTTCCCATCGCCAAGAACTTGGGAGTTTACTCATCGTGCCTTGCAAAAATTTGACAACAACTTAGATTTATTCAGACAAGCGGCCAACGCTTGTGTGGGTGAAGTAGCCGGTGTTGAAGTCGCTACTTTTATCGAGCATCTTGAAGACTTGCCAGATTTAGATGCGATTGTGAATGGTGAATCGGTTTCCATTCCAGATGCCATTGATCTTCAATACGCGATTTGTTCGGCTTTAGTGGGTAGGGCGATTAGCGTTAAAGGCAAAGACAATGCCCAACAAATTTGGGGTAATATCCTTAACTTTGCCCGTGACTTCCCACAAAAAGAACTTGGCGTTATGTTGGTCTCTGATATGCAACGTGCGATTGGTGAAGATATTTTCGAAATACCAGAGTTTGCCAATTGGGCCAGTAAAATTGCCGACACCATGTTTGATTAAAAATCCTTACTTATGATTAACCTTAACCAAAACAACCAATACTCGACCATTCCTTTTTTACGCTTAGGATTTAGACCTTTTTTCTTTGCCACAGGGCTAATCGGTGTGTTATCAATGCTAATGTGGATGTTGTTTTATCCGTCAATCATGCCGGTTAACAACATTAATCCTATTGATTGGCATGCACATGAGATGATTTTTGCTTATTCCTCAGCGGTTACGGTTGGATTTTTACTTACGGCAAGTAAAAATTGGACAGGCGTACAAACGCTGTACAACAAATCATTATTGCTTTTATTATTACTATGGATAGCAGGGCGTTTTTTGCCTTTTATCAGTAATGAACATCTTATTTATCAAGCCATTGTCGATTCTAGTTTTTTAATCGTTTCAACCATTGCCATTGCTTATCCAATCATTAAAGGTAAAAACTGGAACAACATCAGTGTTGTGGCTAAAGTATTTTTACTCACGGTTGCTCATATCTTGTTCTATTTAGGCCTCTTAGGATTCCTTGATCAAGGTGTGTACTTAGGGGTTTACTTGGGTTTTTATTTAATCATTAGTTTATTGTTCATGATGTCGAGAAGGCTATTGCCTTTTTTTATTGAGCGCGGTCTTGGACTAAAAACTGAATTAAAAAATTCTAAATTTTTAGACGTTTCAAGTCTATTTTTATTTTTAGCATTTATGGTGGTTGAAATTTTCTTTGCCAGCGTACTGAGCACTGTTATTGCCGGAATTTTATTTGTCATTCATGCCATACGCATGTACAACTGGTACCACCCAAAAATTTGGAAAAAATCACTGTTGTGGAGCATCTATCTGGCTTATGGTTTTTTAACACTGGGTTTTGCTATTAATGTTATTGGTTATTTCACACCCATGGGGCCTAATCTCGATATTCATGCTTTTTCTTTTGGTATTGCGCTTATGGTGCTTAGCATGATGTCACGAGTTACTTTGGGGCATACGGGGCGTAATGTATTCGATCCGCCTAAGCGATTAGGTATTATGTTTTCCTTGCTAATTTTGTCTTTTGTTTTTCGAGTGCTGATGACAATAGTTAGCATTGAAAATTACGTCGAATGGATATTTATTTCGCAAGTTTTATGGGTCATTGCATTTGTATTTTTCCTAATCATTTACACACCTATGTTTTTTAAAGCAAGAGTTGATGGACAATTTGGCTAATGAAAATTGCACCAGAATTATTAATCCTTACTAGAGAACACCATATTTCTTTATCGTTAGGAAACAAGGCGGTTAATACGGCTAAATCTAAAAATGAATCTGACATTAAAGCCTTGTGTTTAGAAATTTCTCAAACCTTTCGAAGCTCTTTTTCCATGCATTTTGACACCGAAGAAGAAACTATTTTCATGCCATTAAAGGGCAAATCCAGCGAGCTAGAAATCTTATGCAATCAGTTGATTAAAGAGCATCAACAACTTTATCAGTTGGCCGATGACCTTGTTGATCACCCAGAATTATTGGCTGAATTTGGTATTTTGCTCAAATCTCACAGTAGGGCAGAAGACAGAGAACTGTTTCCTAATGTTAGTTTGCTCAGTAATAGCGAACGACAAGCCATTGAAGATTCCAGCGTAAAACATTTGTCCGTTGCCAAAATATGAGTGATTCAGACTATCCATTTTGGTCTGATGAAAAAACTCCGCCAAATCAAAAAGTCGAGGTTATTGCTGAAGACGTTATTGAGAACACCATAGAAAATATTAACCTTGAAGATGTAGAAGCCAAGCTGACAAAAGCACGCACACAACTGATATTGGATCAGCCTTTTTTAGGAAATTTAGTATTGCGCTTACCGCTAAAAGCCGCAGGATCTTGGTGTAAGACCAGCGCTACCGATGTCAAAAGTTTTTATTACAATCCTGGGTTCATTGATTCACTCAACAATCCTCAAATCAAATTTGTTCTTATTCATGAAGCATTGCATTGTGCCTTAACGCATTTTGCGCGTCGAGGCACAAGGGTTAAGCACAAGTGGGATTTAGCCTGTGATTTTGCCATTAATCCTTTATTGGTTAAAGAAGGCTTTCATCCGCCGATTGACGTGCCTATTTTTCGCCAATACGAAGGCATGATTGCCGAAGAAATCTACCCGATGATTGATGACAACTCTGATCAAGAACCAATGGATCAACATCTATATGATGATAATCCTGACAAAGACCAACAACAAAGCGATGGTGGACTGCGAGAAGATCAACTTCAAAATGAAAATCTAGAAAAAACAAATAAGGACAAAAATCCAAACACCGGTAAATCTCCAGCTTCACAATTAGCACAACAGCCAGCACCTTTATCACCCGATGAGGTTGATAAGCTGGCCACTCAATGGCAAAAGAACCTAGCTTCAAGTGCGCAATTGGCACAACAAGCTGGAAAGCTTGATGGGGAGTTTGCTAAACTGATTGATTTCTTTTTACAGCCTCAAGTTTCTTGGCAGTCTTTGTTGGCGCAATACATGTCAACGTTTGCGCGTGATGATTTTACTTATTCACGTCCATCGCGTCGGCCCGGAAAAGCAATTTTGCCATCGCTTCGCTCGCACCAAATTGACATCACCGTTGCTATTGATACTTCAGGTTCCATCTCTCAAGATGAAATCGATGAATTCATCTCAGAGATTAACGCCATCAAAGCCAACATTCGTGCCGGCATTACACTGATCGCTTGTGACGATAAAATATCCTCCGAATCACCTTGGCGATTTGAAGCTTGGGAGCAGTTATTATTCCCTGCCTCACTAGGTGGTGGAAAGGGCACTAACTTTAACCCTGTGTTCAATCTGATTAATGCTCAAGATGTTCCCAGTGATGTTGTCATCTACTTCACTGATGCCAAAGGAAAATTTCCAGAATTTGAACCTATTTACCCTGTTTTATGGCTTGTTAAAGGCAAAGAAAGAGTGCCATGGGGTTCTCGTATTCAGCTCAATTAATTCATGAGAGACTTTTCTGTCATCGAACTCGATGAATACTTAGAAGACAACTCACCATTGTTGCTCGATGTCCGTGAGCAGTGGGAGTGGAACAAGTGTCATTTTGAAGATTCCACCTTATTACCAATGGGTCAGATTATGGCAAATATTGATACGCTAGATAAATCTCAAGAAATGGTAATTATTTGCCACCATGGCATTCGTTCAATGCAAGTAGCCAAATACTTTGATTCAATCGGATTTGAAAATATCATCAACCTTCGTGGTGGTATTGATGCTTGGGCTAAGCAAGTGGATAGCTCAATGGAATTGTATTAAAAACCAATCTCAAAAAAATCGTTAAATTTCTTTCGTTCTTTTTGCGCATCACGAATACTTATTAATTCGAATCGTAGCTTGCTATTCGGTTGTCGCTGTGCCAGCTTGGCTAAATCCAGCGAAAACACCGTTCCAATCTTAGGGTAGCCACCAATGCTTGGTGCGTCTTTTAATAAAATAATAGGCAATCCATCCGTGGCAATCTCCACACTGCCATAGCTGATTCCTTCAGAAATCATTCGTTCTTTTTTAATCACAATCGGTGCGCCACTCAAACGACATCCTGTTCGATCATTAGCGTTGGTAATGGTATAGGTTTGGTTAAAAAACAAATCCCGTTGATTAATACTGAACTCATTAAATTGGTAACTCGGCAACAACCTTAAAGTAATGTCTTGGCTATAGTTAGGAATGTATTTTGGCGGAATGAATTGATAAACTTCCTCATCATGACCAACGCAAGGAAGTTGATCACCATCACACAGTTTATTCCCAATGTTCTCACGCAGATTAACCGATCTTGAATCAAACAACACGGATGTATTGAATCCACCTTTAACGGCCAAATAAGCGCGAATACCTTTTTTAGGATTGCCCCAGCTCAGTACATCGCCTTTAAACACTCGAATGCCATGCCACATCTGGACTGGCCTGTTGTTAATTTTAAAATTAAGGTCTGCACCCGTCACGGCGATAAACGTATCAATTTGTGTTTCTAATTCAACACCACCAAAAGTTATTTCAACGGTTGCATCATTAAAATGATTGTTCAGCAAATGATTGCCCCAGCAGTAAGCGTGTTCATCCATGACCCCTGATTGACTCATGCCGTGCTTACCATGAGACAAACGCCCATAGTCTTGTACCGTGGTTAAAAATCCAGATTTAACAACCTTAAAACTCACAGCTTGCCTCCGCTACTCAGATATTCATCTCGACTAATAGGATCAAATTTCACCTGATTGCCCACGTTAAATTTATCAATGTTTTCAAGGTTATTTAAAGACAAATCAATCGGTGTGCGACCAACGATATTCCATCCGCCGGATGAATCACTAGGGTAGATGGCCGTTTGACTTTCAGCAATTCCAACGCTACCAGCCGGAATTTTAATCCTTGGTGTGTTTAGGCGTGGTAGTTGTATGCGTTCGTCCACTTCACCTAAAAAAGCAAACACAGGGCTAAAGCCAATCGCATACACCAAGTATTCTTTTGATGAGTGAACATTGATAAATGCATCCAAGTCTAGATTTTTTTCTTGTAACAATCGTTCAAGATCTAAACCAACCTCCAATCCGTAATAAACTGGAATGCGTATTGTTTTTGATTCTAATGCACTAGCGGTGTTTTGGTTCTGTTTTAAACATTGTTCGACTTGATTAACAAAATCTTGATAATCAATAACATTAAGATCATAACTAACGTGAAGCGAAGTGTAAGACGGAATTAGATTGATAACAACGCCACCCATTTCATTTTTTAGCTGATTTGCAAAATTTGCGATATTTTTTGGCAAACTGGCATCAATCTTATCGCCAAAGTAGATAAGTATGGAGTTTTCCCCTGCTGAAACAATATTAGGCATGATTAAGCCGTTTTAAAGCCTCTACAGAGGCTGAATTATCACTATGAAAACAAATGGTATCGATTTTGAAGAGCTTTTCACTTAAAAAACGTTGATATTGCTTAACAATGGCATCGGGACTATCTAAAACGGCACCTTGTTCACCTCTTGCTAGCATTTCAATGCCGTCATAGCCTCTGTCAGCAAACACTTCGTGCAAAAAAGTAACGTTTTCATTATTTCCTAAATTTTTATCACCAGCCTGCACAACCAAAGCTAAATTTTTATCAACGGCTTTAATCACTTTACACATTGCGTCAAGCACTTTCTGATTATTACTCATGTCATGGTACAAAGCACCGTGAGGCTTAACGTATTTGAGTTTTGCTCCATTTTGAGCGCACAGTTTTTGAAAGTGTAATACTTGGGCGTGGATTAAATCATACAATTCATCACTGCTTAAATTAAAACTTACCCTTCCAAAATTAGACTTGTCTTCATAACTTGGATGCACACCAATGGTGACGTTATTTTCCACAGCAAGCTTAATGGTTTTTATCATGCTCTCATCATTGCCAGCGTGACCACCACAAGCAATATTAGCCATGTCAATCACTGGCATTATTTGCTGATCAGGGTTAGGTGTTAAACACTCACCTAAATCACAATTAATTAATTTTTTACTCACCTGATGTTGGATTATAATTCTTGATATTTGTAGACTATTATAAGGTTTTATTTATGAATCAAATTAAGCAAATGTTCGAGCTACAGCAAAAGCTCAATGACGCCACTAACGGCACCATTTGGACTGAAGGCGCTACTAAAGATGGCCGTCATATTTCATGGTTTCGTTGTATTTACATGGAAGCCGCTGAAGCGATTGATTCGTTTAACTGGAAACATTGGAAGAACATTGAAGGTCAGCCAGATTTAGACAATGCTAAAGTTGAGTTGGTTGATATTTGGCATTTTATTATGTCTGAAGCCATCCATTTTGGCGATACAAAATTTGCTGAAGCTTATGAAGACATGGAGCCTGAAAGAGAAATTAACCCAGAGCCTATGGTAGAGATTTTGGAAAAAATGGTAGCAGTGGCCGCTAGCGCTACTGTCGATGTTGATAAATCACAAAACGCCTTGTATGAAATAACGGGTATATTTTTTAAGGCTTTAGCAACAATGAGTATGGATGTACCAGAACTGTACAGACGATACTTGGTTAAAAACCAACTAAACACTTTTAGACAGAATCATGGTTATAAAGAAGGAACTTACATCAAGATTTGGGATGCAGTGGAGGATAACGTCATTGCCTTTCACATTATGGAAGAACATCCTGAATACACACCAGAGCAACTGTACAAAAAATTAGAAAAAGAATACGAACACGTCAGTTAATTTTTTACAGTTGTACAGTAAGCTGTACATGTTATAATATTCTCTATAATTATATTGGAGACTCGCATGCGAACCGTTAACTTTACAGAAGCTAGAAATCACTTAAAAACTGTATTAGACCAAGTTGTGGAAGATGCTGACTATACGGTAATCTCTCGTAGAGATGCAGAAGATACGGTGGTGATGTCGCTTAGTCAATTTAATGGCTGGATGGAGACCATGTATTTATTGCGTAGCCCTGCCAACGCTAAACATCTTGCAGAGTCTATCGCTCAAATTGAAGCAGGTGAAGGTGAAGATCATAAGTTGATTGATGATTGATGCACTTATTTGGTCTGGCAAGGCTTGGAATGACTATCTTTATTGGCAAACACAAGACAAAAAAACCTTAAAACGCATCAATAAACTCATTACAGATACAATGCGACACCCTTTTAAAGGCATAGGAAAACCTGAACCTTTGAGAAATAATTTATCAGGATTTTGGTCCAGAAGAATTGATGATAGCAATCGCTTGGTTTATAAAGTTAACAATAATCAATTAGTCATTATCTCTTGTCACTACCATTATGATTAAACTTACTGAATACAGTCACGGCCAAGGCTGTGGCTGTAAGATTTCGCCTAAGGTTTTAGACACCATTTTAACGTCATCACTTGATGAAATTAGCGATCCTAACCTTTTGGTTGGCAATACCGAGCGCGACGATGCTGCTGTGTATGATCTTGGTAATGGCGAGGCCGTGATTAGTACCACTGATTTTTTCATGCCAATTGTGGACGACCCCTTCACCTTTGGGCGTATTGCAGCCACCAATGCCATTAGTGATATTTACGCCATGGGCGGTACGCCACTGATGGCCATTTCAATTTTTGGCTGGCCGCTGGATAAACTACCGCCAGAAGTAGGGCGAGAGGTCATTGAGGGAGGTCGAAGTGTGTGCCAACAGGCGGGTATCATGTTAGCCGGTGGACACAGTATTGATTCACCAGAACCAATTTTTGGTTTGGCGGTAACTGGCAAAGTCAAAATCAAACACCTAAAACAAAATTCTACCGCACAAGTGGGTGATAAGATTTATCTTACTAAGCCACTTGGTATCGGTATTTTAACCACAGCACAAAAACAAAAGAAAATCACCAAAGAGGATGAATCTCGAGCGATCGATACCATGTGTCAACTGAATGACATCGGTACCAAATTAGCCTTAATTCAAGGTATTCATGCCATTACCGATGTGACGGGTTTTGGTTTAGGCGGGCACTTATCTGAAGTTTGTTTAGGCTCTGGTGTTGGTGCTTTGATTAATTACGACAAAGTGCCAATATTACCCAACATCAAAGAT
Organism: uncultured Candidatus Thioglobus sp.; assembly: GCA_000205985.2. GTDB lineage: Bacteria > Pseudomonadota > Gammaproteobacteria > PS1 > Pseudothioglobaceae > SUP05. The sequence continues at coordinate 30,491 of GG730011.1, forward strand.
TATTTAGCGAACGGTTGTTCGCCGGGCGGTGCCACGCGCAACTTTGAAAGCTATGGCCACAACTTAAGCCAAATGAGTGCCGAAGTACAGTCTATTATTTGTGACCCTCAAACCAGTGGCGGCTTGTTAGTGATGGTTAGTACCTCTGCCCAGAGTGAATTTGATCAAGTAATGCAAAGTGCTGGTTTTAATTTAGAGGCGATTGGCGAATTAATAGAGCAGCCAGATCGGTCAAAACCCATTATCCAAATCAAGTAAGTATACAAGTGAGTGAATTGACCCAAATAGATGACTTTACCCAGTTGTTTGTTAACAACACGCCACTCGTCGACACGCGAGCACCGATAGAGTTTAATCAAGGTGCTTTTCCCTATGCACAAAGCTTTCCACTAATGAGCGACGATGAGCGTGAACAGATTGGCACGTGTTATAAAAATAAAGGTCAAGAAAAAGCCATTGAACTGGGGTATGAGTTAGTTCAAGGCCAAGTTAAGCAAGCACGAATTGACGCATGGCTCAATTTCATCAAAAACAACCCAAATGGCGCTCTTTATTGCTTTCGTGGTGGATTACGCAGTCAAATCACTCAACAGTGGATTTACGAGGCTTCTGGTATCAACTATCCGCGCATTAAAGGTGGCTACAAGGCGCTACGTAGGTTCTTAATTGATGAAACCGATCGAATCATGAATAAAGTTACACCAATCATCGTCGGTGGGCAAACGGGCTGTGGCAAAACCTTACTGCTCAACAAAATCCAACATCAAATTGATCTAGAAGGATTGGCGAATCATCGTGGATCAGCCTTTGGTAACACTACCACTGAGCAACCGACACAAATTAACTTTGAAAATGCATTGGCCATTGAGCTGATTAAAAAACAAGCGTCTTCATATCTAGTATTTGAAGACGAAGGCTCTAATGTGGGTACAGTGCATATTCCTGAGTGTGTACAGGTAAAGACAACCAAAGCTGATTTGATTCTACTTGAAGCCAGTCTTGACGATCGCATTGCCATCAGTATGGATGCTTACGTGATCAACATGCACAGGGACTTTATCCATCAACATGCAAAAAATGGTTTTAAAAACTTTGCTAATTATTGGTTAAGAAGTTTAGAAAAAATTCAAAAAAGACTCGGATTAGAGCGCTATCAAGCCATGCTTAAATTAGTGAATCAGGCATTGGATAGGTACAAGAATCAAGCTGAGGCTGATGGCTTTTACCCCGTGGTTAAAGAGCTGTTGGTAGGCTATTACGATCCAATGTACAACTATCAAATTCAAAAAAAAATGGATAGGGTAGTGTTCAAAGGCAGTGCTGACGAAGTGCTTGATTACCTAAGCAGTCGTTCAGTTTTTTAATAGCCTCGTTCACTGATTTTAATATCGCTCATGGGCGTTGCACGGCAAGCCAAAAGCTCATCGTTTGAAAGGTCGATCAAATTGTCTTTGTGATGAACCTCTCCTGAAATCAATTGCAAGATGCAACAACCACAGTGACCTTGTCTGCAATTGTAATCGACAACAATGTTATGATTTTCAAGCTCGGTTAAGATTGAATGTTCACCTTCAACATAGAGTGTTTCGGTTTTGCCGTTAATACCCTCAACATCGATTATAAACATCGATTAATTAAAGTTTAAAATCGCCAAAATCAGTATCGTCTTTCTCTAAAGTATTGTCAATTGCGCTGACTAAATAAGAGGTGATTTCAGTTTCTTGTGGGGCAACTTGCACATTATCAGAATCTAGCCAACTGTTAATCCATGGTAATGGATTGGTGACGTGTTCATCAAAAATAGGTTTTAAACCCAGTGCATTCATACGCACGTTGGTGATGTATTCTAAATATTGTTTCAAAATATCAGCGTTAAGGCCAATCATCGAACCGTCACGGAACAAATACTCCGCCCAGTCTTTTTCTTGCTCACAAGCTTCTTTAAACATTTGAATTACTTCATTCTCACACTCTTTGGCAATCTTTTCCATGTCCGGATCATCTTTTCCGTCGCGCATCAGATTCAGCATGTGTTGCGTGCCTGTTAAATGCAGTGCCTCATCCCTGGCAATCATCTTAATGATCTTGGCATTGCCTTCCATTACTTTACGTTCTGCAAAGGCAAATGAGCAAGCGAAAGACACATAAAAACGTACCGCTTCAAGAATATTGACCGACATAACCGTAAGGTAAAGCTGTCGTTTTAGGCAGTACAAATCAACATCAGCATTTTTCCCATCAATTTGAAGCTTTCCTTCGCCGTGCAATAAATAAGCCTGAGTGCATTTAATTAGCTCATCGTAATGCTTAGATACACTTTCAGCACGCTGAATGATTTTATCGGTTTTCATAATGTCATCAAACACCACACCTGGCTCATTTACAATCGCACGGATAATATGAGTGTATGAGCGCGAATGAATGGTTTCAGAAAACGACCAAGTTTCAATCCAGTTTTCAAGCTCTGGCAAAGACACAATCGGTAAAAAAGCAATGTTCGGGCTACGGCCTTGTACCGAATCCAGCAAAATTTGATATTGTAGATTGGAAATAAAGATGTGCTTTTCATTTGGCAATAACTTAGCGAAATCCATCTTATCTTTAGAAA
>GG730010.1 GCA_000205985.2 uncultured Candidatus Thioglobus sp.
TTAAATCCATGGCGACCAACGAAAGCATTTTGCACGTGGCTATGTTTCCACTGAGCGAACAGATTAAAAATGTAACTGGCAAGCCTTATAGACACTTGAGTATTCACAATATTTGTGATGCGGCAACAGCCGGTAAAATTGCTGATATTGATGATCGCTATTCAGTCATTTTGCCTTGTCGAATTGCCGTGGTTGAAGGCAAAGACGGAAAAATTAGAATGTTCAGTATGAATCCTGATGTTATGCAAGCCATGAACTTACCAGAAGACGCACTAGCCCCTGCAATGGATGTTGCTGAAAAAATGAATAACATCTTGGAAGGAGCAAAAGAAGGATCTTTCTAATTGCCTTTTAAAAACTTAAAAGGCCTGCAATTGCAGGCCTTTTTTATACTTCCTACAAAATCATTTACTTGGAAGATTTGATAGCAAGCCTAACCAAGCTCAACCAGCCTAATATGAACAACAAGCCGCCAATCGGGGTAATGAATACTAATGGGTGAATCTTACTAAACGCGTACAAATACAAACTTCCTGAAAAAAATACAATGCCCAATCCAAACAACCACTGACTCTGATTGATGGCTTTTAATGGATTGTACTGCTGATACACTGCTAGCACTGCAATGATTAAGGTGTGATACATTTGATAAGTGGCTGCGGTTTGAATTCGAGCAATGTCTAAAGGTACCAACATATCCTTTAGCATATGCGCAGACATAGCCCCCATACTTACTGCCAATGCACCACTAATGGCTATAAAAATCCAAATTTTCTTCATTAACAATTAAAAATAAAGCTACAAACTTTTATAACTATACGCCTATAAATCTAATAATAGTTGTGTTTCTTATGTTTTTATAAATTTAAGACCGAGTGTATAGTGAACATAAACCAATGGAAATTTAAATTGGTTGAATTTAACTAAAAATAGGAGAATACAATGTTAGCTCATACAAAGAAAAATTTTGAAACCTATCCAACCAATCGTGTCGTTGCTATCATCGACACCAAAATGGAAGCTGATGAAGTGTGCTGTGATTTAATGAATGCAGGGTTTGACAATTCTAAAATCGATGAATCCGTTGGTACAGAAGGATTAGAATTTCTCGATCCAGACGGTGTAAACCATGGCTTTTTAACTAAGGTAGTTCGTACTTGGCAACGTGTTGCACAAGGCGAAGAATTGGCTTATCTTAAACGTGTTAAAGCCAGCTTAAAAGAAGGTCACGTTGTTCTTAGCGTACCAGCACTTACGGATATTGCACGTGGTAAGGTAACGGAAATTTTACAATCACATCATGCACAAGACATTCGTTTTTACGGACGCTTTCATGTAGAACATCTATAAAATTTAGATAAGGTTGTTTTATTTTTTAGGTTGTGGTGAATGCCCATGCATTCATCTGACCTTGTTTTCATTTAAAAACAAGCTAACGTCATCGCCATAAAATTTGACGCTTATGCCCCATGCTTTAGCAAGGTGTTTCATTGTTTTTTTACTAAAAAAACAAATATGCGTAGGATCATCCTTGTAATGCCAAGATGAAAAATCAATCTTTTTATTAAGCATCTTTGTCATGATTGCCAATACCCCAGATTTATTCAACACATCGCGTAACCTTATTAATTCCACACCAGGATTACTTAAGTGCTCAACAACTTCTGTTGCTGTAATGAAATCGTACTTGTTGTTAAAAATAGACTTGTCATTGGCGTAGAATTTATCAAACAAATCAACCTTAAATCCATGCTCTTCAAACATAACGGACAGTGTTGGTCCGGGCCCACAACCAAAGTCTAAACCTTTATCACCCGGTTTAATAAAATCCAATACTGGATTAAACACTTGTGATAAAAATTGACGATAACGTTTATCTTCAGGATTATTTTGGTGTGAATCGTAACGGTTTTTTTCATCCGAATCACTAAGATGAAATTCTTTGGGTACGAACACCAGATCACATTGTGAACAGTTTAAGTAAGTAACGCCTTTACTTTCGGAATAAGGGCTTATCTGATTAGAATGACATAATGGACAATGAGTGGCCATTATGTCATTCCAAATAGTGCTCTAGTGTGAGCAAGAGCCAGAATGTACATGGCCATGCTCCAACTCTTCTTTGCTAGCCTCTCTAACATTTTCAATACTAACGCTGAAGTGTAGTGTTTCACCTGCTAACGGATGATTACCGTCAACCGTTAACAGTGTCTTTATTAATTTCCTTAATGTGCACAATGAATGGATTGCCTTTCTCATCTTGAGATTGTAATTCCATACCCACCTCAAGATTATCAATGCCTTTTAATGCTTCCATTGGAATCTCTTGAATCGCTTCAGGATGATGAACACCATAAGCCTCTTCTGGCTTTACAGAAATATCGCAAGATTCACCAATTTTCATGCCTTCTAGTGCACTTTCTAATCCAGGAATAATGTTTCCGTGGCCTTGTATAAAAGGCATAGGACCCTTGCCTTCTGATGAATCAATCACCGAGCCTGAATCGTTCTTTAAGGTGTAGTGCATTTCAACTACTGCGTCTTTTTTTACTGTCATTTTATTGTCTCCGTTTATAACCTTTAGATGTTAAAAAAAAGGGCTTCCTACGCGGAAACCCTTTTTATAAATTATGATGCTTTCATGCAAATACATTATACATTATACACAAATGTCCAGTTTATTTAATAAAAACCGGACATTATGGTTGACCAACATTTAGCAGAAGGTTGACAACTTAAACGAGCCAGCTGAGTTTGTTAAACGTATGAATAAACTCATGCTTGGCTAATTGATTAAACATCAGTAAACAAAAAAGTCCGATTTATTCGGGCTTTTTACGTCATTTTGATTATTTCCAATATTTCCTAAGGCGAATCAATAAAACCCTTAAAACAAGTGATTTTAGGGTTTAAATCAGCCGTTTAAAGGTGTTTTAGACTGGTTTTATCACTCATTTCAATAATTTGCTAAATTTTTAGGCCTAATTTCATTGCTTGGGAGTGTGGATTAAATGCCTAACAACGTGTTCCCAGTCTGATTTCATTATTATGATCTACGCAAATTTTCTCAAGACCTGAATTTGATTTTTTTTGGAATTGCATAAGCCCTATAACTGCTTGAATTGAATCTTTGCATGTAATACTTATAATCACCCTGCTCATCCAGAGTTTTTTTTTACCACCTTAACAATTCAAGAAAACTATCGAAAATAATTATTAACCGCAAATTCATATTGTTCAATATAGATTTTCTTAAATGCATATAAATTATTTTGCTCATAAAATATAAGCATTGCTTTTTTATAATCTAGCGAGTCAACACTTCTAAATGAAATCGGGCAATGATTATTTGCCATAAGTATAGCATTACCTGTAATTCTAGCAGTACGCTTATTGCCATCTGAAAAAGCCTGGATGTATGATAAAAGTATCAATATCAATAAAGATTTTTCAAAAGCATTGTCCTTTTTATTGACTAAATGACAAGTTTGATCAATCGCCTCTTTAATATGATATTCATTATCCAGCGGCGTGTAATTTGTACCGGTAATACCAACCAATCTTTTTCTAATATTTTTATCAATACCCAGCCCGTCCACAAGTAAGCTGTGTATTTCTTCAATTTTTTTAAGGCTGATTTCTTTATAATAAGTCGGGTTGTTAATAATGTAATCCAGTGCCACCTTGTGATTTAACAACATGGTTGCCTCTTCTTGTTTTTTGCCTTTTGCTTGTATCTGGTCTTTTAATAACAACTCTGTTTCAAGCAAGGAGTATGTATTACCTTCGATTTGGGAAGATTTCCAACTCAAATCAACACCAAGGCGCTCTAATTCTTGCTTGTAGATATCAACAGGAAGGTGTTTTATATTTGTAGTGTATTTACTCTGCAACCCTTCTAAATAAATTATCTCATCTTTAGAAAAGATATTTGCCACTGACAGAGTCTTGCTAATGAGATTTAAATTAAACTTATTGCTAATGTCTCTATCATCAATTTCATCTTTAAAGTAATGCTCAATAGTGATTGGATGGCTGAGTTTGTAATAAGGTGTTACAAAATATTTTGTCGCCCTACCCTTGCCCTCAACTAATAAGAGATTTCTTGATACCAGATCAGAAAGATAACGCTTGATTGTTATCAGCTCTACATCAAGCTCTATAGATTTATGAACTTCTGACGAAGAAAGTCCTGAATTTTTATCGATTAAAAGTAGTATTTTTTCTAAATTTGGCTTCATTTACGTATCATTAAATATATAGATTCGTATCATTTTATCAAGAAAATGATACGAATAGGTGTTATTTTTGATACGAATTAGATATTGTTAAGCAACTCTAAAACCGCAACCCAGCCTTATGTATAGAGAGAACAGTAG
>GG730009.1 GCA_000205985.2 uncultured Candidatus Thioglobus sp.
TGATGGTAAAATTTTATCAACATAAAATAAAAGAAAATCAAATCATTTAAAAAATCAAAGCCTTTTTTAGTAGGAGTAATTCTATCCTTAGTTAGATTGACTAATCCCATTGATTCTGCTCGCTTTAGCTGTTCATTAATAACATTAATGTCTTTCCCTGTTCTTGCTTTAAACAAATCAACGTCGAATCCATTTTTTAGCCTCAAAGCATTTAGCATAAATTCAAAAGACAAATTATCAATAACTTCAAGTGTTTTATTTCGATTTTGAATATATTCTTTGGGAGATTTAGACTTTAATGTTCTAACAACTTTACCTGTCTTTGATTCGGTAATTTTTCCATGCGCACCAGCGCCAATACCAATGTAATCACCAAAACGCCAATAATTCAAATTATGCTTTGATGGAATTTTGCCAAAAGCAGATACCTCATAACGCTCAAATCCGTGTTGTTCTAATAATGCCACACCTTGTTCACCCATGCGCCAAATATCATCATCCTTAGGCAATGTTGGTGGGAATTTTGCAAACAAGGTATTGGGCTCAATGGTGAGTTGATAAAACGAAACATGCTGTGGGCTTAGATCAATGGCTTGGTTAAGATCTGACAAGCAATCATCGATACTTTGCCCTTCCAAGCCATACATCAAGTCAATATTAAAATTATTAAATATTTGGCTTGCATAGGTGCAAGCCTTGCTTGCATCTTCAGCACTATGAATACGCCCTAACGCGTTAAGGTGACGGTCTTGAAAAGACTGCACGCCAATCGATAATCGGTTAATACCGATGTCTTTAAAGGCTTTAAATTTATCAACCTCGAACGTGCCGGGGTTAGTCTCTAAGGTGATCTCAATATTTTTTTCAAACGTAAGTTTTGATTTTAAGCCGGTAAATAATTCGTGCAATTCATCTGCACTCATGAGGCTTGGCGTACCGCCACCAATAAAAATAGAATGAATTGATCGACCCTGGACGTATTTTAAATCTTTATCAAGGTCCTTCAGTAGCGCCTCAATGTAGCCATTTCTGTCTTCACCTTCGTGGGAATTGAAGTCGCAGTATGGGCATTTTTTAACACACCAAGGATAGTGAATATAAAGCGATAAAGGTGGTAAATTAAGATTTTTTACAGCTTTCTTCTGAGGCAAAACCTCACCCATAACAGCGGCAGTATTATTTTTAATTAGCATGAGAGGCGGATTCATTATTGCACATAAAACACCTTAGGTGAGGAATTGCCTCTTGAGCATTTTTTAACACACCACGGGTAATGGATATAGAGCGATAGTGGTGGAAGCACTATCAAGCTTTTAATTCTTCCAACAATGCTACGAGTGCTTTTCCTCGATGCGAGATAGAATTTTTAATCTCTGGTGAGAGTTCTGCTGAAGCGCATCCATGCGTAGGCACGTAAAAAATCGGATCGTAGCCAAAACCATTATCACCGGCTTTTTTGCGCAATATTTCCCCTTCCCAACCGCGTTGAATGATAATCGGTGTCGGGTCATTAGCATGCTCAACAAATACAATCGCACACCAGAATCGAGCCGTGCGCTTGCCGTCAGCAACGTCTTCCATCTTATCCAGTAATTTTTGCGTATTGGCTTCGTCATCACCATGATTGCCTGCATATCGCGCCGAATAAATACCCGGTTCGCCATTCAGTGCGTCGACCACAATACCTGAGTCATCAGAGAGTGCTGGCAAACCCGATTGTTCTGATGCATTTCTAGCCTTAATCAATGCATTTTCAACAAAGGTTAGGCCTGTTTCCGGGACTTCTTCCACTTGCATATCTGACATGGATACTACTTGGTAAATACCGTCCAACATAGTGTTGAATTCTGCGATTTTCCGGGGAGGGGTGACTGAAAAAAATGATGGGGAGAGGGTAGTATAATTGTTTGAATATTATAGAATTTATGGAGCGAATTATGACTCAAGACGAAATGAAGTTTGCCGTGGCACAAGAGGCACTTAAATACGTGGTCAAAGACACTATTATAGGCGTGGGTACCGGTTCAACAGCAAATTTTTTCATCGATGCATTGGCAACCATGAAGGATGATATAAAAGGTTGCGTTGCCAGTTCTGTTGCTACTGCTGAACGTTTAGAAGGTCATGGTATTAAGGTGTTTGATCTCAATGAAGTTGAAGCAATATCTGTCTATATCGATGGTGCCGATGAGTCCGATGATGGCCTAAACCTGATTAAAGGCGGCGGTGGTGCACTCACTCGTGAAAAAATCGTAGCAGCAGTGGCCGATAAATTTGTGTGTATTGCAGATGAATCAAAATTTGTAAAAACTATGGGTGACTTCCCATTGCCGGTTGAAGTGATTCCGATGGCGGCAAACTATGTTAAACACCAAATCACTCGTCGCATTGGTGGTACACCTTTTGTTCGTGAAAATTTTGTTACCGATAATGGCAATTTGATTTTAGACGTTGAAGGGTTAAAAATTACCGATCCTAAAGCTTTAGAAACAGAACTAGACAGCATTGTTGGAGTGGTAACAAACGGCTTATTCGCTAATCGCGGTGCTAATGTATTGTTGCTCGGCACACCAACTGGCGTAACGGTAGTCGGCGCTTAAAAGTCTAAATCTATTTTGCTAAATCTTTGTACAAATCAAGGGTTTGTTGCAGTTGTTCAATTTTAACGGTTAGTACATCGTACAAATCTTGATTGCTCGTTATGGATTTTGCACGCTCATATTGCTGAATCGCCTTGGCAAACTTACCCTTCACAACCAGCGCTTTTGCACTTTGAATGTGAGAACGATCAAGGTCTCCATTTTTAACGTAAAGTGAAGATAATAACTGATGAGACTGTGCGGTTACTGTGTTTACCCTTAAGAAAGGTTTTAAAACAGCAATACCGAGCTTGGCCTGCCGGTTTTCTAAATAAGATTGCGCCGCATAATAAAGACTTGATTCGTCATCTAAGTTTAAATGATCTTGGTTAAAGTATTGCTGAGCGGTTTTAACATCGCCCAACTTAGAAGCAATTCGCCCTGCAAGAATGTAGCTTGGTTTAGATGAATCAATAAGAAGTAGCTTATTAATATTTTGTTGTGCGGTTTTATAATTTTGCTGCTCAAATGCATGATAAGCTTGCATGTAATGCGTCAGCATATCGTCCTGCTCTAACTTAATACGACCATTCTTATGATAATAAAGCCTGGCCTTAGCGGTTAAGTATTCAAAGGAGTCCTTTCTGTAATTACCCGACATCCTAGCTGAACGCTGCAGACTATCAGAGATTCGATTAATACTCAACGGGTGTGAACGCAAAAATTCCTCGGCACTAGAATTGTCTTTTAATTTTTCAAAAAAATGTGCCATGCCTTGAGGGTCAAAACCAGACTTGGTCAACATGTTTGTGCCTATTCGATCGGCTTCCCACTCATGCTCTCTAGTAAAGTTAATGCTTTGCTGAGCAGCGCCTGCCACTGTTGAGGCGGCAATGGCCTGAGAGGCGTTGGAATCATCAACTAATACAGCGGCCAACATGCCAGCCACCAGCAGATAAGTTTGTTTGTCGGTTTTTTCGCTGAATCGATTCAAATGATTTTGAGTAACGTGTGATATTTCATGCGACAGTACTCCTGCTAATTCAGATTCTGAATCTGAACTAAGCAACATGCCCGTGTGCACGCCAATGTAGCCATAAGACCCTGCAAAAGCATTAATACTGCTGTCATCAAGCAATAAAAATCCAAAGTGTTTATCTGGATTTTCGCTGTAAGTGGTTAGTTCATGACCCAAATCTTTAAGGTAGGTTTGAATTTCGATGTCCTCAACAATCGAACCAGTATCCCAAAGTAACTGCAAAAACTCATGGCCACGTTTCTTTTCACTTAAAGACTCAGAAAGCTCCAGCTCAGGCACACTGAGTGCAAATGCCCACAATGGCATTAAAATAAACAAGGGTTAAAATCTTTATCATGAAGTCATTATATTTGACTATGGAGCGCTATGCGATTAAATACCCAAACTTATTAGTTTTTTCTAATACGTTTTTTTATAATCAAATTACACAAGGAGCTTATCATGGCTGACGAAACTTTAGATGCATCAGGCTTAAACTGCCCACTTCCAATTTTAAAAACTAAAAAAGCACTAAGTAAAATGAGCGCTGGTCAAATCTTAGAGGTTATTTCAACAGATGCTGGTTCTGTAAAAGACATTGAAGCATTCTGTAATCAAACTGGCAACAAACTAATTTCTAATGTTGAAGACGGTGGTAAATTCGTTTTCACGATTGAAAAAGTTTAATCGTTAACAATTAGTAAAGGAGGAGAATATGTCAGATAAAGATGACAATAAAATGACAATTATCGCCACAAAAGGTACTTTTGATTGGGCATTTCCTCCTTTCATTATTGCCTCTACAGGTGTGGCAATGGATAAAGAAGTTACTATTTTCTTTACATTCTACGGATTAAATCTTTTATTAAAAGACACGTCTAAATTACGCGTTTCACCACTAGGAAACCCTGGCATGCCAATGAAAATGCCTTTTGGTCCTAAATGGTTGCAAAAAATTAACTTTGGTCCAAAAATTCCTAACATTCTATGGAGTATTCCAGGCACTGAAGCGTTAGTAACGTGGCTAATGAAAAAAACCATGGCTAAACACGGCGTGGCTAAATTAGAAGACCTTAGAGACATGTGTCAAGAATTTGACGTTAAATTCATTGCTTGTGAAATGACCGTTGAATTATTTGGTTTTAATAAAGAAGACTTTATTGATGGTGTTGAATTTGCAGGTGCTGCATCCTACTTTGATGAGGCTGCAACTGGTGACCACCACTTATACATGTAATTTTTACTTCGTCTTTTTATCTTTATACTGCGTTAGACTCTTTAAAACTCTCAATCACATAGTTTCATCTATGCTTAATCGAGATTTTATAAAATCTGCCTTGTAAAAGAAAAAAATACTAGAAAAATAAACAAAACCTCCTTCAGGAGGTTTTTTATTGTCTGAACATTAAGTCCAATCCAAACTAGCCCATCCTTTTTCAGAAGCAATTTTTTGCAACGTAGCATCACCATTAACCACAACGGGATGGTCGACCAACTCCAACATTGGTAAGTCGTTGTGTGAATCGGAATAAAAAACCGAACCAACCATGCTCTCATCTGTTTTTGCTAGCCACCGATTCAAATGATTAATTTTTCCTTTTTGAAAACAAGGCTCATCTTTAACCTTGCCTGTGTACCGTCCATTTTTAACCTCAGGCTCGGTAGCAAGCAAGTTTTCAATGCCGTATTTATGGACAATTGGTGCAGTAACAAAACGATTGGTTGCAGTAATCACAAGCAGTGTATCGCCTTTTTCTCGGTGCTCATCCACCACAACCTGTGCTTTTGGCAGAATAATTGGGATGATTTTAGATTGCATAAATTCTTGATGCCATTTATTAAGCGTCTCAATGGAATTTTGAGACAAAGGTTCTAGGCAAAATTCTAAATATTCATTAATATCCAATTGACCTAGGGCGTATTGATCAAAAAAATATTGGTTTTTTACTTGATAGGTGTCTGCATCAACCGCACCAATTTCACTCATGAATTCACCCCAGAGGAAATCACTGTCTCCGCCAATGAGTGTTTTATCCAAGTCAAATATTGCTAATGGCATGATTACTCCTTAACTTCGGTTAATATTTGATTAATATCATCAGTCATACAAAAAGAATCTAGATCAACTTGATTGATGTATTCTACTGCTTCTAAGCGCTTAAACCATTCGATCAATGGTGTCCAAAAATCTATTCCAAATAAGAAAATTTTAATATTTTTTCCTTTTCTAGTTTGCACCAGAGTTAATACTTCCATTAATTCATCGGTCGTACCAAAACCGCCAGGGAAAAACACACAGGCATCTGCGTGCTTTATTAAGGTGACTTTTCGGGTAAAAAAGTGCTCAAACATTAGGCACTCGTCTAAATATGGATTTGGATTTTGCTCCTTGGGAAGTCTAATATTAAGCCCAATACTTTTTGATTTTCCTTCAAACGCGCCGTGGTTAATCGCCTCCATAATGCCAGGGCCAGCACCCGTTAGAACGTTAAACCCATGGTCCGACAAAAGTCTGCCTAGCCGGTACGCTTCTACGGCTAAAGGATCATCTTGAGCAATTCTGGCCGACCCAAACACAGTAATATTGCCGGTTAGATCAGATAATGCCTGTTGTGCATTGTTTAGCTCTGACTCGATAACATCAATATTCATACGGTTCTACTTAGAGTTTCGAAAACGCGCGTCCAGCTGCATCAATCGTATCTTGTATGTCTTGATCGCTGTGTGCAGAAGACACAAAGCCCGCTTCATAAGCAGAAGGAGCCATGTAGATGCCTTCGCTTAACATTAAGTGATAGAATTTTTTAAAGCGCTCTACATCGCATTCAGAGGTCTGATTAAAATTAGTAACGGAATCAGCGTCGGTAAAAAATAAACCAAACATACCGCCCACAACGTTAGCCGTCATGCCAATGTTATTTTCCACAGCTTTAGCCACGATTCCACTGGTTAATGTTTGTACTTTTTCATTTAACTTTTGATAAAAGTCTTTATCAGATGACAAGGCATTTAACATTGCCAAACCGGCTGACATTGACATTGGGTTGCCTGAAAGTGTGCCGGCTTGATAAACCGGACCCAATGGCGCAATGTGTTCCATTATTTCACGTTTTCCGCCAAAAGCTCCTACAGGTAAACCACCGCCAATCACTTTACCTAAAGTGGTTAAATCTGGCTTAATGCCGTAATAAGCTTGTGCGCCACCCAGTGCCACACGAAACCCTGTCATCACTTCATCAAAAATAAGAACCACACCGTGCTCGTCACACGCCTTACGCAGTCCTTGTAGAAATCCATCTACCGGTGGGATGCAATTCATGTTGCCCGCTACCGGCTCTACAATAATGCACGCTATCTCAGATCCAACACTACCAAGAACTTCTTGCACTTGATCAATATTGTTGTATTCTAACGTTAGTGTGTGTTCAGCCAATGACGCCGGAACGCCTGGTGAAGTTGGCACGCCTAATGTTAATGCCCCTGAACCCGCCTTAACCAATAATGAATCCGAGTGGCCGTGATAGCAGCCTTCAAATTTTATAATTTTGTCTCTATTGGTATAACCACGAGCCAAACGAATGGCGCTCATAGTGGCTTCTGTGCCTGAACTTACCATGCGAACCAGTTCTATTGAAGGAACCAATTCACAAACTTTTTTAGCCAAAATGGTTTCTATTTCGGTTGGTGCACCAAATCCAAGACCTTTTTCCAGTGTACTTTTTACAGCATCAACCACCGTCTTATTGGCATGACCTAAAATCATTGGCCCCCATGAAGCCACGTAATCGATGTATTTTTTATCATCAGCGTCAAATAGATAAGACCCTTCTCCACGGGTAAAAAATATAGGGTTGCCGCCCACGCCATTAAATGCTCTCACTGGTGAATTCACACCGCCTGGAATAACCGATTTGGCTTGTTCAAATAAAATGTCTGATTGACTCATTAAGATCTCCTAAATTGGGTTGATAATTTGTGGGTAGCGCTTCAAGTGAGTAATGTGCGACCACACAATTAAGATATTATCCAATAATAATTTGATGTTCACGTTGGTTTTTGACAAACCAAGCGCATGATAAATATCACTCAATAGCTTAAATAAAAAATCAGAATCAACTCCCTTAACCACTTTATTCAGCTCTATTAAGCCACCTTCATGATTCAAAGTTTTTAGTCTAATTCCCTCAATCACTAAATTTTGCAGACAATTCAACACGGCAACTTCGTTACCTTCAAAATCTTCTAATTGGTTGATCATTAAAGGATGGGCAGCAATGTCTAACAACTGATTTTGCCAATGTTGATAATGAATAAAACCATCGCCAGAAAGCTCTGATAACACTTTAAACGGGACACCGTGAGTGTGCTCCAGAAGTTGAGTTACGTCAAAATCTGTGTGTTGTGCTTCGCCAATACGCTGTGCAAGCCAAGCCTCAGTTTCTTGATCATAGGCAGGTGGTATGTGCACACTCTGACAACGAGACAAAATCGTCGCTGGCAAATTTTTTGGGTCATGAGCCAATAGAATAATCAGAGTATTTTCTCTTGGTTCTTCCAAGGTTTTTAACAAGCTATTAGCTGCACTAATGTTCATCTGGTCTGCATAAAATAAAACACCAATTTGTAAATTATCAGCCGTTTTATTGAGTGCTTCACAAAAAGCACGAATCTGGTCAATTCTAATGTTCTTTGATTCCACGCCTTTGTCATTAACTTCAGTACGACAATACACCATGTTAGGGTAATGAGAACGGCGAATCAACACGGAATCATCCAGTGCTTGCTTCGGGTTGTCTTTAGAGATGGCACGACACAAAACACATTGATCGCAAGTTTCTTCCTCGCACAACAGTGTTTTTACCAATTGTTGCATGAGTTCAAATTTACCCATTTGCTCACTTCCAGTAATGAGTAACGCATGAGGCAAGTGATTTTGATCAATCATTTGTTTAAGCTTTGCGAACGGTTTTTTGTGCCAAGGAAGAATCATAAGGAATCCAAAATTATCTTAATTTGCTCTTTAGTGTGTTCTACCGTTTCTGAGGAATCGATCAACTTAATTCGATCTGGAAATTGCTTAGATCTAGAAATATAAGCATCTCGAACTCTGTTAAAAAAATCCATGTCTTCAAGTTCTATGCGATCTTTTTCGCCTCGAGACTCAACACGTGACATTCCCAGCTCAACCGGAACGTCTAACAATAAAGTCATGTCTGGGGTGAAGTCTTGCAGTACCCATTCTTCTAATTTGGCAATACGGTCCACATCCAGCCCTCTACCACCGCCTTGATAAGCGTAAGAAGCATCGGTAAAACGATCACTCAACACCCAATCACCTTTTTCTAAAATTGGCATAATTTTTGCATGAATGTGTTCATTTCTAGCGGCAAACATCAACAACAGTTCTGTGTCTGAATGCATTGATTTGGTTTTTGGACTTAATAACAACGTGCGAATTTTCTCGCCCAATTCAGTTCCTCCGGGCTCACGAGTAAGCGCCACATTAATGCCTTTGTCTTTTAGATAACCACATATGAAATTAATTTGCGTACTCTTGCCCGCACCTTCAACGCCATCAATGGTGATAAATTTACCTTTTTGCATAATCGGTATTTTAATTTAAATATTTTTCAATGTTGCGTCGATGTTGCTGATAAGTTTTAGCAAAGGCGTGTGTTCCGTCTTTTTTTGCAACAAAATAAAGCGCATCAGTGGCCAGTGGGTGTGTGGCCGCATTTAATGATTCATTGCCCACTGAACCAATAGCGCCAGGGGGCAAGCCTTTGTTTCGATAAGTATTGTAAGGACTGTTAAAACGTAAATCTTTTTTTGTTAATCTGCCAAGATACTTCTCTCCTAAGGCGTATATCACACTGGGGTCGGTTTGTAATCGCATGCCTTTTCGCAAACGATTCATAAACACGCCTGCAATCTGAGACTTTTCTGCATGGTGAGCGGTTTCTTTTTCAATTAAAGATGCCAAAATTAATGCTTCATTAGCATTCTTTAATGCTAGATTTTTTTGCCGACCTTGCCATGCAGTGTCTAGTTTTTCTTGCATTATTTTATTTGCCCTTTTAAAAACACTCAGTACACTATCACCGTAATTAACTCGGTAAGTGTCTGGCCAGAATCTTCCTTCGTAAGGCAAACTGATGCCAACTGAATTCATGGTTTGATAAAAATTATCCTGGTGCTTAAGTGCAGGATGCTTACTTAATTGCTGATAGTAGTCTTTGATTGTTTTCCCTTCAACCAAGGTAATCTGTCTAGTGGCTACCTTAGCTAAAGCAAAATTATTAAGCAAAGTACCAACGCTCATATCGGGTATTAGTTCATAGTACCCTTGCTTTATTTCATTATCCAAACCAAGTATTTTAGCCAAAAATACAAAATATCGACTCGAACTAATGTGGTTCAAATTTTCCAATTCAACGGAAATTGTGTGAATATTTGATCCTGACGATAATTGATAAATTACAGACTCATTCACCCGAACATCTTTTAGCGAAAGGAGGTAGCTAAACACAAAAACTACACTCAGTGCAATGGCCCAGCTTGCAACAGACTTTCGAGTTTCAATTACTTGCGATGAAGCGCTTAACTTTTGTAAAGAAAAGAAAGCGTGTTTAATTTTTTCGGTGGTTGTGTGCAAATCAAAAGATTGCTGATTGATCTTACTAACTGACTTAATGCCAATCACGCTATTGGTGATAAACACCTCATCAGATTCAAGTAACTCATTAATGGACAATGCACCAACTTCAACTTGTAGACCTAGTTCACGGGCCAGCTCAAGAATAACTTTTCGTCGCGTCCCCTCAATGCCGCACTCATCTAAAGCTGGCGTTAACAGTACATTGGATTTAATCGAAAAAATATTAGCTTGCGTTGTAGAAATCACGTAACCACTGTCATCCAACATGATGCATTCATTCGTACTCATGTCGAATCTGGCCATTATTTGTTCAAGACGATTACTGTGCTTAATACCAGACAACAATCGATTGGTTGAATAGCCACTTTGGCATAATGATAATGAATATTGCTCTGGAATTTGTTCGGGCAAACCAGATACAATGACGATTCGATTTGGTATTATGTCTTGATCAAATCCATACCCTCTAAGACTTTCACCACGTGAAAGAATAATTTTTACAACGGCATTATCCAGTCTAGAAATTGATAATGCCTTAGCAACGTCTTTAAGCCAAAGTGCTGACTCAACTTTGTTGATTTTTAGTTTTTCACGCCCTTTTTCTAATCTGGAAAAATGCTCAGACCAAAATAACAACCTTCCATCTTTAATCAAACAAGTTTCAAACAGCCCGTCGCCAAACTGTGTGACTCGACTAAACACACTGAGTTTTGATTGTTTTTTTCCATTAATTAATACAACGTCCTTCATGATTAGATATTATGCAATCTTTGAAGAAGAATTGTAAATTTCTCACTTATAAAAATAAAACACTAAAATCAACACATGAAAAAAGCTTCTCGGCAATTTATTAGACAACGGAAAGGTTGTCGGCGTAGTAAGTTTAACCAACATTGTCTTCAATGGTTTATAGAGTGGTATAAATTTGCACCACAAAGACTATAAGAGTGATAAAATTCGAAGTTCTTGATGTTTTTTTTAATTAGAGGAGTAGAAGAAAATGAGTGGAATTATTAATTTAGTCAAATGGGTACTGATTATTATCGGTGCTATTGCTGTTTACTACGGTGTGTCACTTCAAGCGAAATACGGCGTCACCAGTAAAGTCATTAGCGAGATGGTCTCGCCAAAACTGCATCCATTATCAATGGAAAAGGTTTACATGCCAATGACCAATACCTTGCTGGATACTGGCGATATCACTGAAGCATCTATTGTTAAAATTAAAATTGCAAAGGATGTTACAAACGAAGACGTTGAAGAAGCAATGGAAAGCATTGCAACGGCTGAAGGCATTCGTTCTGTTGGCATGTTGCCACTTTCAGAAATGGTTGAATTACAAACGGGTGAAAAGCAAAGATTCCTTAAAATCTACCAATACTGTGCACCGCGCACAGCGATGACTATGGTTCAACATTCAGATGCATTTTCTGCCTACTTACCTTGTCGATTAGCACTAATCGAAGATCAAAAGCACTTTGACACAAACGGTAAAGAAGGTGACAGATGGCTTTACACATTAGACATGAATGCAATGATCTATGGTGGTTCTCCATTACCAGACTACTTACTTGAAAAAGCTTTAAACGTACAGCGTACGATTACTGCTATTCAAATGGGTGGCGCAGAGGGTGATTTCTAAATCACTTTCTTAATTGTTAAAAACCGCCCTTTTGGGCGGTTTTTTTATACATAATACAAATATGAATCCAATTTATCACAACCTAGAATTTGGCATCACTTGTATTGATACGCAGCATATGCGCAAAGATTTTGTGGCCGCCTATCTGATTAAAGACAATGATCGAGCTGCATTCGTTGATACGGGTTGCCATCTATCCGTACCAACACTACTTGCTACACTCGATGCCAACAACATTCCACGTGAAAATGTTGATTACGTCTTACTCACACACATTCACTTAGACCATGCTGGTGGCGCTGGCGAGCTGATAAAGTATTTACCTAATGCCACTGTCTATGTGCATGAGCGTGGGGCACAACATTTGATCAATCCTTCAAAATTGCGCAAAGGGGTGATTGATGTTTATGGAGAATTGTTCTTCAAGCAGTTCTTGGGAGATTTAATACCAATTCCTGAAGATCGAATCGTAATTGCTAAAGACGGTGATGAAATCACCCTTGGCAATCGAACATTAGAGTTTATCGATTCCCCTGGCCATGCGCGCCACCATGTTTGCATTTGGGATCAAGTTTCACAAGGATTTTTTAGTGGCGACACACTGGGTGTGAGTTATAGAGAATTTGATACTGACCAAGGCGAGTTAATCTTCCCTCCAACCACACCAGTACAATTCGACCCAATTATTTGGAAAAACACCATTGAGCGCTTAATGAGTTTTAAACCAAAATACGCTTATTTAACACACTTCAATCGCATTGAATTCACCCAGCATTCTGCCAACATGCTCATTCAGCACATCGATGGATTTGTTAAAATTGCTGAAAAATTAAAACACAGTGAATCTCGACACAAGACCATAAAAGAACACTTGTTAGACTATTTGCTAGCGATTTCCACTGATCACGGGGTGAATCTCGATGAAATGCAACAAGTTAAACTGTTTAAAGGGGATTTAGAAATTTGCGCCCAAGGCTTAGGTGTTTGGCTAGATCGTAATTCGTCATAGGCCTTGCCTATAACGAAACCTGGTTAATAGTAAGAACAACAATAATCAGTCACTTCTTTGACTTTTAATTTAAAGCTTGAATTTTTAGGCACTTCAAATGAACTACCCTTGCTAAAAGTTTGCCACTGAGATTCACCTGGCAACAGAACATCTATTTCACCTGCTTGAATTTCCATTAACTCATTGTCATCAGTGCTAAATTCATAATCACCGGGCATCATAATGCCCAAAGTTTTTTTACTACCATCAGTAAACTCAACGGTACGCGAAGTTACTTTGCCATCAAAATAAACATTGGCTTCTTTTGTGATGGTGACGTTTTCAAAACTTGACATAAGATTTCCTTAATTAACCTGGTCCAAAACGTATTGTGTTAGTAATGGCACAGGACGACCCGTTGCACCTTTTTTACTGCCACTTACCCAAGCCGTGCCTGCGATGTCTAAGTGCGCCCAGCGATAATCTTTGGTATAGCGCGCTAAAAAACACGCCGCCGTAATGGTGCCGGCCTCACGGCCACCAATATTAGCCATGTCAGCAAAATTTGATTTTAACTGCTCATCGTACTCATCTTCGATAGGCAATTGCCAAGTGCCATCCAATGCTACTTTTGATGCACTGATTAAATCATCGGCCAAAGCCTGATCGTTACTCATCAAGCCACTGTTGTGCTTACCTAAGGCGACAATCACTGCACCCGTTAACGTGGCTACATCGATCACCGCCTCGGGGTCAAATTTTTCAACATAAGTGAGTGCATCGCACAAAATTAAACGCCCTTCGGCATCGGTGTTTAAAATTTCAATGGTTTGCCCTGACATACTTTTGACCACATCACCTGGGTTTTGATGCATTGTGCGCTGGCATGTTTTCAACCGCTGGCACCACCACCACCAAATTAACATTCAACTTCATCTGCGCTATGGCCTTCATTGTACCGAGGACAGACGCTGCACCGCACATATCGTATTTCATCTCGTCCATACCAGCACCGGGTTTAAGAGAAATTCCACCACTGTCAAACGTCACACCTTTACCCACTAACACAATGGGTTTAGCATTGCCATTGCCTTTATAACTCAAACTGATTAGCTTTGGTGGCTCTATCGAACCTTTAGAAACTGACAATAAAGAGTCCATGCCTAACTTTGACATGTCAGACTCTTCCAGCACTTCACAATCCAGATCAAATTCTTTAGCTAAAGACTGAGCCGTATCTGCCAAATAAGTAGGGGTGCAAACATTGGATGGTAAATCACCAAGATGACGAGTCAACGCCATGCCAACCGCAACAGCCTGCCCTTGTAATAATTCATACGCATTGTCACTGTTTGATTGAATGGCAATATTTTCAATCGAACTTTCTTCTACACCATCAGTACCAACTTTTTCAATTTGATAGATTGAATTTTGCATGACTCTAGCGGTAGTTTTGTGCACCCACGACTGATCGTAACCATCGACATTAACTTCTTCTATCAGAGCACTCTTAACCTTTTCACCTTCCAGTGTGTCTGTTAATGAAATCAGTGCCTTTGCATAATTTTTAGCGCTCAATTCTGCCTCACCCAAACCTAGCACAATAACCCTGCTGACCTTGAAGCCATCAACAAAATTAAGGCTGAGTTTTTTTCCAACTTTTGCCTTAAAGTGGTTTAGATTAATGAGGGCCTGAATAGCTTGATCATCATTGCTTTTATCCAAAAAGGCAAACAATACAGCACAGTCTCCGTCAAAATTTTGGACGGTTTGATTGGTCAATGAAAATTCCATAATAATCCTATTGAAAATACCTTAATAAATACAATGGCGCAATTGTACCTAAATAGGTAAAATTTATTCATTTTAAAACAGAATTCTTTATCATGATTAAATCATTACTCATTGCACTCACCTTATTATCCAACAGCGCTTTGGCTGATAAAAATAACATTATTGCAGGCGTTAACGCCTACTTTCCTAACGTCACCGAGCAAGATATAAATCCTACGCCTTTCAAGGGCTTGTACGAAGTCATTCTGAGGAGCCCAAGATTAGACGTCATCTACATTTCAGAAGACGGTCGTTATTTAGCTCAGGGGGAAGTGATTGACCTAAAAACACGAAAAAATCTTACGCAATCTCGATTATCAAGTCTGGCTAAAGAGATATTAGCTACAACAACTGACGATGAAAAGGTGATTTACAAAGCCGATGATGAACAACACGTTATCAATGTGTTTACCGATGTGGACTGCCCATTTTGCCGTAAATTACACAAAGACGTTGCCGCACTCAATAAACTAGGTATTACCATGAAATATTTAGCCTTTCCACGCTCAGGTGTAAACACTAAGTCTTACTACCGCTCTGTCGCTATCTGGTGTGCCGACGACCAAAAACAAGCGATGGACAGGGGCATGATACAAAAAGGCAACACACTAAACGAATGCACAAATCCAGTTATTGATCACTTAATTTTAGCGAAAAAGCTCAACGTCACCGGTACGCCATTTATCTTCTTTGAAAATGGCGACAACATACCTGGCTACGTTAAGCCAAAAGCGCTGTTAAAAGAAATAAAACGCTCACTTGCAAAATACCAATAAGTCTAATACACGAGCTGTTGCACTAGATGCAATTTGTTCGGTTGTTTTAGACAAACGATCTCTATCCTCGTTTGTTTATCCTGATCAAGATGATGCGCTGGCTAAATCTTTAGTATTTGGCACTATTCGCTTTTATCATCAGCTTAATGATATTGTTACCGATCTGCTCAACCATTCCCTAGAAAAAGAAGATTTAGACATTCACTGCCTAATGCTATTAGGCGCTTATCAAATCCTGTATTCCAAAGTTGCCATTCATGCCAGTATTTTTGAAACGGTTGATACACTTAACTTTCTAGATAAAACTTGGGCCAAAGGCTTGGTTAATGCCATACTCAGGCAAATCGATCGTGACAAAGATAGCTTGCTAGCACAAACGCATTATTCTCACCCAACTTGGCTAGTTAAAAAAATCAAACAAAATTATCCTGATGATTTTGAGCAGATTTTCACGCAAAACAATACCCAGGCACCAATGACCATTCGCGTTCATCCGAAGTCTTCAGTTGATGATTATCAGCAGAGTCTTGCTAATGAGAATGTCCAATCAAACAAACTAGAGATTACACCTCAAGCACTGATTCTTGATAAGCCGATGAGTGTGTACGATCTACCCGATTTTGAAAGTGGATCCTGCTATGTTCAAGATGCCTCCGCCCAATTAGCAGCGAACTTACTTGATCCTAAAAATAATGATGTTATTTTGGATGCTTGTAGCGCACCAGGTGGTAAAGCCACGCATTTATGTGAATTAGCACCAAATGCCACGATTGTGGCGCTTGACAATAGTTCAGAGCGCTTAGAAAGAGTCAAACAAAATACTCAACGTTTTAATATTGATAATATCGAGATAATTAAAGGTAATGCCCAGCAACAAGATTGGTGGGATGGTGAATTATTTAACAAAATATTACTCGATGCACCATGTTCGGCTACAGGTGTTATTCGTAGACATCCCGACATCAAACTACTCAGAAAGCCTAAAGACATCACTAATTTAGTGAAACTTCAAGCGAAAATATTAGCCAATCTTTGGTCGATGCTCAAACCCGATGGCGTGTTATTGTACGCAACTTGTTCGATTCTAAAATCTGAGAACGAAGATCAAATCACTCATTTTTTAGAGTCCCACCCGGATGCTGAAGAAATCAAGACTAATCTAGATTGGGGCATTGATAGCTTTGTTGGCAAACAACAACTCCCTAGCCATGAATTTGATGGATTTTATTACGCTAAAATAAGGAAAATCTCTTAAAGTATAGCGCCAGAATAATCTAATTAGCCTGCAATCAAATACTTTTCGGCACGCTCAATATCCTCAATCAAACCACTCAGCACGATATGATCATCGTCACGAATTCGGGTTTCTCCAGAAGGGTTTTCACCTCTAACATGTCCGCGCTTAATCGCCTCAACCTTGACATTATAATTTTCAAGATCTAAGTCTTCTAATCGATGACCAATGGCATGCATCGAACCTTCAACCAATACACTATGAATAATACCCTTCATCACTTGATGTTGTTCCATCGGATTGTCATCCTCACCAGGATAAAAATTTTCAAGAATTTTATAACGATCTTGACGAATTTGGCGCGTCTGCCTTAACACTTTACTTGCTGGTTGACCAATCATTAACATCAAATGTGAAGCCAGCATAATACTAGATTCAAAGGTGTCAGGAATCACTTCAGTTGCTCCTGCTTCAAACAATTCATTAAGATGTGAATCATCTAATGTGCGCACCAAAATAGGTATGTCTTTATTGATTCGTCTAGTGGTTTTGATGATTTTTAACGTCGCATGAAAATCACTAAAGGTAATAATCATCACCTTGGCTTTATTAATTTCTGCCGCCATTAAAACACTTTGTTTAGCGGCGTCACCATAATAAACCGCCTCACCCGCATCATGAGCCTCATGCACACGCTTAATATCCATATCCAGCACAACAAATAGGTGATTTGCCTTGCGCAAAAAACGCTCAACTGTTTGACCAACACGGCCAAATCCACACAAAATAACATGATCACTCAAGTGTTTACTTTCTTCAATAATAACATTTTCAATTTCTTGATGATTGTTAGAGTAAGAGTCTTTATGTATAAATTTTGCAATTCTGCCATTGAATTTAATTATAAATGGCGCTAATGACATACTCAAGACCGCGGCAGTTAATAAAATATTACCCGTTTCATTCGGTAGTAAATCAAACGAAAAAGCCAAGCTTAACAATACTAAGCCAAATTCTCCCACTTGCGACAAAGACAAGGCAATGCGCAAAGATACCCCGCCTTCTTTACAAAATAATCGGGCAGTCATGTAAAGGATTCCTCCTTTAATCAAAATAATTGCCAAAGTAATCAGCATAATAACCAAAAAATATTGGGTTAATATTTCAATAGAAATCGACATACCGATAGTGACAAAAAATAGCCCTAGTAAAATATCCTGAAAAGGTCGAATGTCTGCTTCAATCTGATGCCGGTACTCGGTTTCACTAAGCATTGTGCCTGCCAAAAAAGCACCCAGTGTCATCGATAGCCCCATTTCTTCAGTAAAGGCTGCTGCGCCTAATGCAACGGTTAAAACCGTTAACGTAAAAAGCTCTTGAGACTTGGCGCTGGCCACTTCATGAAATAACGGCTTAAGTAAATATTTACCAATCATGTGAATTAAAACAACCACAAATATACCTTTTAACAAGGCTGTACCTAATACCCAAGATATGCCATTACCATCGCTGCTCATTGCCAAAGCAGGAATAAGAATCAATAATGGAATAACCATAATGTCTTGGAAAATAAGAATACCCAGTGCAGAACGACCATGCCTAGATCTAATTTCAGATTGTTCAGTTAATTGCTTAATCACAATGGCAGTTGAAGAAAGCGCAAAAGCACTCGCAATAACAATACTGGTATTTGTGTCCAAACCTACCAAATAAGCAATCAAATAAATCACGGTAACGGTTACAAAAACCTGTACAGCACCCATGCCAAACACTTGTCTGCGCATGGCTATCATTTGTCCAATAGAAAATTCCAAACCAATTGCAAATAATAAAAACACAATACCAAATTCAGCCAAAAGCTCAATATTCTCTGCTTTATCAATAAATCCAAATCCATTTGGACCAACAATAACACCGACAATAATGTAGCCTAAAATAGGTGGAAAATGCAAACGACGCGATATAGAAACCGTCATTACTGCAATGGCGAGTAACAAAACAATTTGTATTAATAAGTGTTCGTTCATTATTAAGGGCGGTTTTAATTGCCTAAAAAAAAGCTTATTATAAATCAATTTAAGGCACTTTCTTAAATTGCTTTCATGACGCGCTAACAAATTTAGAATTAAGTCAACTTATCAGAAAGATAAGGGAAGATAAGGGGACACAAGATAAGGGGACACAAGATAAGGGGACACAACACTTAATTATTTCTCTTTTCTCTTTGGTCCTGGCTTGCCCTTGGTCAATACTCTAGAAAGCATAGATTCGGCAGTTTGTATAAAGTTAGCATCGCCAAGCGGCCTACCAGTACGAGTATGCTTTTGCAAATCGGTCACTTTATCACCTTGAGACTGGCTCAAGTAAAGCTTCCAATCATCTATCAAATCCAACAAATGATCTGGATTAACAATATCTAAATCATCTTTACCACTAAGGTGCGCATGCACACTACTATATGGATAATCCCATGGGTTTTTCACCATG
>GG730008.1 GCA_000205985.2 uncultured Candidatus Thioglobus sp.
TAAAGGCTTTTCGGTTTTGCCTCGCTGCGTCGACTCTACGAGGATCCCACCTCGGTTACATGACCGTTGCACTAGGCGTAAGTGCTTACTCTGTTGCAATTTTTCATTTGATGACACACGCTTTCTTCAAGGCATTGTTGTTCTTAGGTGCCGGTTCAGTAATCGTAGCTATGCATCATGAACAAGACATTCGCAAGATGGGTGGCTTGTACAAAAAAATGCCAATTACTTACATCACAGCATTAATTGGTACATTGGCATTAATTGGTTTCCCAGGTTTTGCCGGATTCTACTCAAAAGACATGATTATCGAAGCTGTACATTTTTCATCATTGCCGTATGCTGACTGGGTGTATTACGCCGTTGTAGCAGGCGTGTTCATCACTGCTTTTTATTCTTTAAGAATGTTCTTTTTGGTTTTTCATGGTGAGTCGCGTGTCGATCACCACACTGCAGAACATTTACACGAGCCAGCTAAATCAATCACCGTTCCGTTGATTATATTGGCTATTCCATCAGCCGTTATTGGTTATTTCACCATTGAGCCGATGTTGTTTACAGGTTGGCTTGATAACGCCATTACTGTTTCTTCTTCCCATGTTTCAATGGCTGGGTTAAAGAGTGAATTCCACAGTGCTGGTGCGATGATCTCTCATGCGGTATCTACCTTGCCATTTTGGATGATGGTGGGCGGTATTGCTACAGCGTGGGTATTCTCGCTGTACAGAACGCAATGGGCAGACTGGGTTATGAATAAATTCCACCGTAGTTATTACGTGCTTGATTCGCTTTACGGGTTTGATCGCTTCAATGAAATTGTTTTTGTGAATGGCGTGAAAAAACTGGGTAATTTATTATGGAAAGTGTCAGATATGGGTCTGATTGATAAGATGGCAGTTAATGGCAGCGCTAGATTGGTTGGTTTTATTGGTTCTGTGGTTCGTCCTATTCAAACTGGCTACGTTTATCATTATGCATTTTTTATGATTTTCAGTTTGTTGATAATTTTAACTTGGGTGCTATTTGCAGGCGATAACCCACTACTACAAATCGAGTTTTAACTATGGAACTATTAAGCTTATTAATTTGGTTGCCAATTTTAGGTGGCGCATTGGTTATCTTAATTGGCAATGAACGTGCCGATACGGCTCGTTGGGTCAGTGTGGCAATTTCGATTCTGGTGTTTGTTATGTCGCTCAGTCTTTACACCGAGTTCGATTCATCAACACACCTAATGCAATTTGTGGAAAAAACCTCGTGGATTTCTCAATTTGATATTAATTACCACATTGGCGTTGACGGTATTTCCATGCCACTGATTATTCTCACTACTTTTTCAACCATCTTGGTTCTTATTGCGGGTTGGGAAGTAATTCAGCGCAGAACGGCGCATTACATGGCGGCATTTTTAATGATGGAAGGTTTGATCATTGGTGTATTTTCTGCACTTGACGGTATCTTGTTCTATGCATTTTGGGAAGCCTCACTCATTCCGATGTTACTCATCATTGGTGTTTGGGGTGGCGATAATCGCGTCTATGCTGCTATTAAGTTTTTCTTGTACACGTTCTTGGGCTCGGTGATGATGTTGGTATCACTGATCTACATGTACAACAAAGGTGGTTCATTCTCAATCCTTGACATGCACAATTTAGAGCTAACTCTTGCAGAGCAAAGCTATATTTTCTGGGCATTTTTTGTGGCCTTTGCGGTTAAAGTTCCGATGTTCCCAGTACACACTTGGCTACCGGATGCACACGTACAAGCACCAACGGGTGGCTCGGTGATACTGGCGGCTATTATGTTAAAAATGGGTGGTTATGGCTTCTTCCGTTTTTCATTGCCGATTACGCCTGATGCATCGTTACAATTCTCAGACGTAGTGATTGCCCTGTCATTGATTGCGATTGTTTATATTGGTTTTGTAGCATTAGTACAGCGAGATATGAAAAAACTTATTGCTTATTCGTCAATTTCACACATGGGCTTTGTCACCTTAGGCGTGTTTGCTTTGTTTTCTATTTTAAAAATGGGTGCAGACGGGAATCTTGTGTCATTAAACGGTGGCAGTATTGATGGTGCATTATTAGGTCTTGAAGGTGCGATGGTGCAAATGATTTCACACGGTTTTATCTCGGCTGCCATGTTTTTGGTGGTGGGCGTGCTGTATGATCGATTGCATTCAAGAGAGATTTCAACTTACGGCGGTGTGATTAATTCCATGCCAAAGTTCACTGGCTTTGCCGTGCTGTTTGCCATGGCCAATGCCGGCTTACCGGGTACTTCTGGGTTTGTTGGTGAGTTTATGGTAATCTTGGGCGCTGTTCAAGCTAATATTTGGTATGCAGTGTTAGCAGCAACTACGCTCATTGTTGGTGCGTCTTATACCTTATGGATGGTTAAACGTGTGTTTTGGGGCCCGATTACCAACGATGCCGTAAAAACCTTAAAAGACATCAATGGCCGTGAATTCTTCATTCTGGCAATATTAGCTTTGGCTGTTTTGATCGTAGGTTTGTATCCACAACCAATTATTGAAGTCATGCACGCATCGATTGATCATTTACTCAACCAAGCGTTAACGTCTAAACTTTAAGTACTTATATTATGAACAATACATTTGCATTTGACACTTCATCGTTACTGGTAGCTTTGCCAGAAATCTTTTTATTAAGTGCAATTGTAGTGGTATTACTATTAGATCTTTTCTTAACCAAAGGGTTTAAGCAAGTTACTTATTACTTAACGCAAGCAAGCTTGCTAATAACCGGAGTTCTGTCGTTTAATTTAATCGGACACCCAGAAGCAATCATCTTGGGCAATTCATTTGTGCTCGATAATATGGCATCGGTGTTCAAAGTATTTATGATGGGTGCTACCATGGTAGCGATGGTGTATTCGCGTCATTATTTAACTCAGCATTCGCTTTTCAGGGGCGAATATTTTGTTCTTGTTTTGCTCTCAGTATTGGGCATGATGGTGATGGTGTCTGGCTATAGTTTGCTAACGCTTTATCTTGGTTTAGAAATTCTTTCATTGTCACTTTATACACTGATCGCCATTGCGCGTGAAAGATCGGGCGCAATTGAAGCGGCACTTAAATACTTTGTACTGGGCGCTATTACTTCGGGTTTATTACTTTACGGTATGAGTATGATTTATGGCATTAGTGGCAGTCTTAACATTAGCGACATTGCTGCATTTGCATCGGATGCTAATTTGGGTTCAAGAGAAACGTTAATCATTAACTTTGGCTTAGTATTCTTAGTGATTGGTATTGCCTTCAAACTCGGCGCTGTACCATTCCACATGTGGGTACCAGACGTGTATCAAGGCTCGCCAACCTCAGTAACTATGTTCTTGTCTACCGTGCCTAAAATTGCGGCCGTGGCAATGCTGGTACGCATCTTGATTGATGGATTGGGTGCTATGCATCCTTATTGGTCAGATTTATTTATGGCACTGGCACTCTTATCCATTGCACTTGGTTCAGTCGTAGCACTTATGCAAACCAACATCAAACGCATGTTGGCGTATTCAACCATTTCTCACGTTGGCTTTATCATGCTTGGTTTTGTTACTGGCGTAGTGACGGGTTATGGCGCGGCTACTTTTTACGTGCTGGTTTACGTGTTCATGAGCTTGGCAGCGTTTGGCATAATCATACTTTTGAACAAAAAAGGTTTTGAGGCGGATCAAATTTCAGATTACAAAGGTCTGAGTAAGTATTCACCTTGGTTTGCATTAATGATGTTAATTGTTATGCTGTCAATGGCAGGCGTGCCACCAATGCTTGGATTTTATTCTAAATTCTTTATCTTACAACAATTGGTATCAGCTGGCTTCGTTACCATTGCCATTATTGCTGTTGTGTTTGCAGTGATTAGTGCTTATTACTATTTGCAAATCATCAAGTCAATGTATTTTGAGGATTCAGAGAAAGAGATCGTTGTTTCTGCACCGATGGACATGAAGTTAATCTTATCCATTAATGCGATATTAATCTTGGTGATTGGCTTATTCCCAGATTTTTGGATGAAACTCGCACTTTCTTTATTCTAGGGTACGCACTCCATGCTTAGCCCTAGTTAAAAAACGCACGTTAGAAAATGAAAATTTTAATCAGAAATCTCCCTCGCACACTGTCAGAAAATGAACTTGAAGAATTATTCAAAGTTTATGGCGAAGTGCAATCCTGCACTCTAATATTAGACAAAGCAACCGGCGAATCTAAAGGTTTTGGCTTTGTTGAGATTGCAAAAGTTGGCAACGCAAAAGCAGCCATACAAGCACTCAACGGAAAGCCTATTGATGGCAATAAAATTAGAGTCAAAAAGGCAGAAATTAGTACAACTAAATAGCCATTTAAGAAATTTCCGAAATTTTTATTCAACTTAATAAGTAAGGCTTGTTAGGTTGATTTTTTTGATAAAAAATCACTCAAAATCATAGTCAAAACCCAGTTTAAGCCTTTAAATCAGGATTTTGGAGGAGGATAAGGCTTTCCCTAAAAGGATTTAAGGTAATTTTGATTATTTCCAATATTTTTCTTGATTTAAATCAAGAAAGCCCCCCCCCCCCGCGACGTTTTTATTAATTATAATAGCAAACTAAATCATAAATTCATTCGGGGGAGTATGAATAAAAATATAAAAACCACAGCGCTTAGTGCTGCAATAACAATGGCATTAGGTCTATCATTAAACGCTACTGCTGGCGGTAAGGGCGTATCAGAAGTTTTAGACGCGGTTAAAAATAAAGCTAACGATGTAGTTGAATCTGTTGTAAATTCATCTTTGAATGATTTTGCTAATCAATTTGGCGAAGGCAATACAGAAATCTCAGTTAGAAAGGTTAAGGGTGATGAGGCTAGTTATTCTATTATTACAACACAACCATTAGCACCACTGAGTGAAGATGGCTCTAGATTGTTTTGGCAAGGTTCGCTTGGCTCTTATGATCAGAATGGCGATAGACGTACAACACTTAACCTTGGCTTGGGAAATCGTTGGCTAATCGATGGTGAAAAAGCTATTGTTGGTATTAACTCATTTTATGATTATGAGTTTAGTGCTAAACATAAGCGTATGAGTCTAGGTGGTGAATATAAACGCTCTAATGCTGAATTAAGCGTGAATAAATATTGGGGCTATTAGCGATAAGCATAGTGTAGATGGCACTGATGAAGAGGCATTAGATGGTTATGATGCAATTTTTAAAGGTCAATTGCCATATTTACCATGGGCTAATTTAGTGGCTAAAAAATACCATTGGGATAGAGCAAACCAAGACGATGTGGATGGTAGTTATTTTGGTATTGAAGCTTATTTAACACCAGAAGCAAAAATAGAACTTGGCAAGCAAGATAGTAATTATATGGATAGTACGAGTTATGGAAAACTAACTTATGCATTTGGATCAAATGATAATCATGCATCACTAGCAGATTCTGCGATTGCAACAGTAGCTTATCAAGATGGCGAAAATATGAAAAATAAAATGTTAAACAAAGTTGAACGTAGCAACAAGATTGTTGTTGAGTTTGGCGGTATTACAATGTCGAGGACTGATTAATGATTAATATAAAAATATTAAATAAATTTACCATTGTTACATTTATGGCTGTTTCTTTTTCTGGGGTTGTTAATTCTGGTATAGGAACCCAAACTTGGGGGCCAGCATCCGCATACAATGTAGAGTTAAAAAAAGTAGAATTATGCACAAGTTCAGCTTGTACTACTGCGCATACTTTAGTTGAAAAAACACAGGTTATGGATATTGCCAGTGCTGAGGTTGGTGCAGCAATTGGGAGTTATGCTTCTACCATGACACTTCCTCCAATAGGGGTTTCTTATACTCATATGAGAAGCACGGTTGACAGAACATTTACTATTACAGGTTATGCCGCAAGTACTGGAGCTGGTTATTGTTATACAAAATCAGGGACTCCTGGAATACCTGGCACCTATACTAAATTCGAAACTGGTTCATATGTCGCTGGTGCAGCTGATGCCACAAATGCAGGTAGCGCTACTTTAGTAGCGCCTAATGATGGAGCAACTATTGTTATTAATGATGATTCTGGCGGTACCATTGGTTTTGATTATAATTCACCGAGTTATGCTGTTAGTATCAGTGTTACAGATGGTGCTGAAGACATGACAGTGGTTAATCTTTTAACTACTCCTTATACTTATTATGGGCAAACCCCAATTATTGATATTGCTTTTTCAACACAATTGGCAGTTTCTAATTTTGAATCTGACGCTATTGGGGATGGAGAGTGTAATTTATTTCCTGGTGAGCCAGAATTAAAAATTACAATTAAGTAGAGTTTAAGTTCTATTTGTTGTAAAAAAGGCTTGCAATTGCAAGCCTTTTTTATTGGTTGTTTATCTTAATGCTTCCTAATTTATTCACTTTCTTCCAAGCATGTCCATAAATTACTTCATAGGTAGCAGGGAGTTTTTCGTCAGCACGATAAGACTCATACATCTTAATCATCAGTTGAAACTTATCTTTACCCATTAATGACTTTGAGCGAGCAGATACCGTTTGTGCGCCGATGGCTTTTAGATCTCTAAGTAAATCCGTAACTGTTTGATAGGTTAGGGTGAGTTTTTCCATTTCCATAACAGGTGATACAAAGCCAGCACCGAGCATTTGATCGCCAATATCATGCATGTCGGTGAAAGTATTAACGTGAGTTTCGTTATCCACCACTGACCAGCTCTTTTTAAGCTCTTTAAGGGTGTCTGGACCAAAGGTAGAGAATAAGATTAATCCATCGTTTTTGAGTACTCTATGGATTTCTGAGAACAGTTG
Source organism: uncultured Candidatus Thioglobus sp. (assembly GCA_000205985.2). Classification (GTDB taxonomy): domain Bacteria; phylum Pseudomonadota; class Gammaproteobacteria; order PS1; family Pseudothioglobaceae; genus SUP05. The sequence goes on from GG730008.1 coordinate 6,826, forward strand.
TTTAAGGTCGGGGCACCATTGCATCATTAAGCTTGACATAACGATATCAACGCTGTTATCCGCCAATGGCAAATGATTGGCGTTGGCGCAAATTTTGTCGGTAGTTTGATTATTCTTTAGAGAATTTTGAGCAAAGTCTAGACAAATGAGTTGTGAATCTGGAAAGCGTTTAGACAGTTGTTTGCTGAGTAAGCCTGTGCCTGCGCCGAGATCAAGAATAATATTTGATTCACTTGAGATAACCTCTAGCTTGGCATCTAGGCGAGTAGCAATTTCTTTTTGTAAAAAAGCGTATTTGTCATAATCAGCAGATGCTTTGTTAAAAGCAGATCTTACTGAAGACATTGATCCACCTTATTGGCGATATTGCCCATTAGTTCGAAATAATGATGTTTACCTTGCTTGATGTTAAAGCCAATAATATCGATACTTGCAGTGTTAATATTCAAACCTTCGGTCAAAGTGCCAATGCGCTTGTTAGGTATTTCGGTCGTATTAAGCAAGCAGTTGGTTTTGCGTGCTTTTAATAATTCGTTTGGCTCTTAGAGTTTTAAATATGCTCAGTCTTTCGCCGTGATAATCAGTAATGAGCATTGAGCGTGTAAGATTGTTAGAATCAATGAAATAATCAAAAGCGTTTGAAAAAATCGCTATTGGTTTATTTTTATGCATTAAAAGCCGTTGCTTAATGTTTTGTTTTAGTTCTTCCAGATCTTTGTTTAATTTCCTTATATTTCTTGTATAGATCTTAGTATTTATTGGATCTATTTGTATTAATTTTTCTACTAGTTTTTTAGCAAATATTTGCATGTTATTTGTATCTAGCCAGCTGTGGTGATTCGTAGTATTTTCGTCATCAATAATAAATTTTTTATCAGAGTCGATGTTGTTAAAGGCTTTTGCTAGCCCTGCTTCAAAGTTAGGGTGGATAAAAACCACTAAGTCTGCACGATCAAGCAATGATAGTTGAGAGGGCTTTAGGTGAGTATGATGTGCTGATTGATTAGATTTTAACAGTAATGCTGGTGATGTAACGCCTTGAGTAATGTTACTGACAATGGAGTGAATGGGCTTGATACTAACAACAATGTTAGGAGTGGCGAGCGCATTGGCACTAAATAAAAAAGCAATGAAAATTAGGCGAAAAATCATGTGCAGAATTATACCGTTTATTTGTTACAGATAAAGATTGCACGTTTTGGCGCTGGCAATCCTTCAATGGTTAGGTTCTCGTCGTTTGGGTCTAGGAAGTCTTTGAGGGATTGTGTATTGCCCCCAATCCAGTGCGTGGCTCGTTGCTCCTCGGGTGTGGTTTTTGTAACGTCAACCAGCTTAATATTTTTAAATCTAGTTTGTTCTAGCCAATCATGCAACGTGTCGGTTGATGGCAAACACCAAACGTTGCGCATTCTAGCGTAGCGATCTTCTGGGATGATTTGATCGCCATACTTAGAATCGATGATTAGAGTTTCTAAAACCAACTCCCCATCGTCTGCCATGGTATTTTTGAGTTGTTGTAAATGTTGCATATGATCTTTTTGATGGTACAAAACCCCCATTGAAAATACCGTGTCAAACACACATTCGTTTGGCATGTCCTCTAAACGCAGCGGCAGTATAAAGGCATTTGGCGGGTTGTCAATCAGTGCACGTATAGCTTGGAATTGATAATTAAACAATAAGAATGGCTCAATACCAAGTGCAATTTTTGCACCAGTTATTGCCATCAAATAAGTAAAGTAGCCATTGCCCGCACCAACGTCAAGTACCGTCCTGCCTTTGAGCGGGCGAATGTTTTGTATTAGTCGATCCCATTTCATGTCGCCACGCCATTCGCTGTCAAGCGATAGATTTTCGATTTGGTAGGGGCCTTTACGCCAAGGCATGAGTTGCTTTAAAGAGTATTCCAGTTGGTCTTTATCAATATTTTTTGAATTGATTTTTAAATAAGGTGATTGGTATTCTATTCTTCCTTGTGGTTGATTTTTTATCGCTTCTATGGCTCCTTCCCATTTTGGAATGTTGCCGTTATTAACTAAGAATTTTTGTTTTGATGTGTTGACTAATTGCTCGCATAAATTTGCTAATTTTGATTGGGTGCATTGTTTTGAAAAATCGTCTAACATAAATATCAATGATAAAAAATAAGTAGTATAAAATATAGAATCAAATGGGGAACAAGTCAACTTTTAACTTTTTTGGAGATATAAAAAAATGATGAAAAAAACCTTAAGTTTTGTAGCGACATTTGCTCTAGCAACGAGTGTAATGGCAGGTGGTGATGATCGCGATATGGGGCCAGTTGAGGCTTTCGATTCAATGGAGCCAGTAACTGAAAAAGTGGTTGTGGGCAATCAAGATCCTAATACAATGACATTGTCAGTAGGTGGTAAAGCAGTATCCGTTGCAGCGCATAATGCATGTAAGGGCAAACTTGGCTTAACTGAAGAAAACATTGCTAGATTTACAAGTGGTGTTGCTGCTGGTAATTTGTACAACACTGGCCCTATCGATGCGATGGGAACTTTATTCTCCCCTGATAGATGGGCAGATTATTTTTCTTGTGTTGAAGCGCACGGTGGATAATACTAAACAAACACAGTAAGCAATAAAAAAGCCCGCAAATTGCGGGCTTTTTTATTAACTCTGCATTATTGTTAAATTTCTAACAATGAATCTTCTTTATGGGTTAATTTATCCTCAACCGATTTAACGTGATCATCTGTAATTTTTTGAATGTTATCTTCGGCTTTTCTAGCCTCATCTTCTGAAACTTCTTTTTCTTTTAATAATTCTTTAAAGTCAGAATTTGCATCGCGACGAATATTGCGAATGGCAACTTTTGCTTGTTCGGCTTCATCTTTAACCACACGTACTAATTCGCGACGACGCTCTTCAGTCAGTGGAGGAAGTGGGATACGCATCACTTGCCCCATGGTTTGTGGGTTAAGACCTAAGTCAGAAGTCATGATGGCTTTTTCAATCACGGCAACCATGTCTTTTTCCCATGGAGTAACTTTAAGTGTGCGTGAATCTTCTGCGCTGATATTGGCCACTTGGGAAATGGGCACCATCGAGCCGTAATAATCCACGTGGATTTGTTCAAGTAAAGAGGGGTGCGCACGTCCTGCTCTAATTTTACTAAAAGCATTTTCTAGTGAATCAATGGTTTTATTCATGCGCTCACCGGCGTCTTGTTGTATTTCATTTAACATGTTTATTTCCTTAACTAACAATGGTGCCTAATGACGCACCTTTTAAAATATCAGACAGTGTATCAGTATTTTCAAGCATACTAAACACACAAATGTCTAAATCGTGTTCACGACAAAGCGCAAAGGCTGCAGTGTCCATAATTTGTAGGTTTTTTTCAATGGCTTCATCAAAGCCGAGTGTTTCGTAACGAGTGGCATCGGGATTTTTCATCGGATCGTCTGTGTAAACACCGTCCACTTTGGTGGCTTTGAAAACAATGTCGGCATCGATTTCAATGGCTCGTAATACAGCACCTGTGTCGGTGGTAAAGCACGGACTACCAGTGCCTGCTGAGAAGATAACTACCTTTCCTTCGCTCAGTGCTTGCTTGGCTTTATTGTGATCAACTGGATCGCACACGCCACCACCAATAGGAAAGCCTGACATTACCAGTGCATTAATTTTATTTTTTTTGCAAGCATCAGCAATGGCCAGCGCATTAATCACCGTGGCCAGCATGCCCATGTGATCTCCCGTGATACGGTTCATGCCAGCCTGTGCAAGTGCAGCACCTCTAAAAATATTACCACCACCAATCACAATGCCCACTTCAACTTTTTGATCAATTGCAGACTGGATAATATTAACCACTTTATTAAGCGTGTCTGGATCTATCGTGTTGTCAGTGCTGGCCAAAGCCTCACCACTGAGTTTTAATAAAATGCGTTTGTATTTGCCCATTATTGATAAAGTCATTAAATTATTGATGATTTTACACATCATGATAGTTATAATGAACCCTTTGTCTGACATATATTTGAGTAGTGGAAAAAATTAGTATTCGTGGTGCCAGGGTTCATAATTTAAAGAATATTGACGTCGATATCCCTAGAAATAAACTGGTGGTCATTACTGGGTTGTCTGGATCGGGTAAATCCTCTTTAGCGTTTGATACTATTTATGCAGAAGGTCAACGCCGTTATGTTGAGTCTTTATCAGCTTATGCACGGCAGTTTTTATCACTCATGGAAAAGCCAGATGTGGATCACATTGAAGGTTTATCGCCAGCAATTTCCATTGAGCAAAAAGCCACGTCACACAATCCTCGTTCCACCGTTGGCACCATCACTGAGATTTATGATTATCTGAGGTTATTGTTTGCACGTGCAGGTTTGCCAAAGTGCCCGGAGCATCAGATTGATTTAGTTTCACAGACCGTTTCACAAATGGTGGATGCAATCACGGCTTTACCTGAAGGTGAAAAAATTATGCTGCTTGCGCCAATTGTACAAAATCGTAAAGGCAGTCACAAAAAACTTTTGGAAGAGCTTTCTCATCAGGGATTTTTGCGTGCGCGAGTGGATGGTGACATTGTTTACTTGGATGAGATGGAGGAATTAAACGGAAAAACTCATCATAACGTTGACATTGTGGTGGATCGCCTAAAAGTTAGAAAAGACATTGCCTCTCGTTTATCGGAGTCGTTAGAAACGGCGCTAAATTTAACCTCTGGTTTGGTTCGTGTTGCATCAATGGAGCAGGATTCATCGATGGAAGAGATGATTTTTTCTGCGAAATTTTCTTGTGTGCAGTGTGGTTATTCTTTGGAGGAGCTAGAGCCAAGATTATTCTCTTTTAACAACCCAGTAGGCGCTTGCCAAAGTTGCGATGGTTTGGGCGTTAAAGATACGTTTGATGAAGACAAGGTAGTGGCCAATCCAGAGTTGAGTTTAGCTGACGGTGCTATTTATGGCTGGAGTCGATCGAATGCTTATTTTTATCAAATCTTAATGTTGGTTGGCAGGTATTATGGTTTTAGCATTGACACGCCTTATGAGCAGCTGAGTGATGAATATAAAAAAATAGTTTTGTACGGCAGTGGCGAGGATGAAATTGATTTTTCTAAAATTAAAGGTCGTCAAGGTTGGTCGAATAAGGAAAAGCCTTTTGAAGGTGTAATTCCAAGGATGATGCGACGTTATGAGGAAAGCGAAATTCGTTCTGTGCGTGAAGAGTTATCACGCTATGTGGTTAGCAAAGATTGCGTGAGTTGTGAGGGCGATCGTTTAAATGAATCTGCTAGAAATGTATTTATTGGCGGTTACAACCTATCTAATATTACTAAGCTTTCCATTATTAATATCTATGATTTTTTTAAAGTATTAAAGTTAGAAGGTGCACGCGGTCAAATCGCCGATAAAATTTTAAAAGAGATCATTCAAAGGCTGCAATTTTTAATTAACGTAGGATTGGAATACTTAAGTCTAGATCGTAGAGCCAGTACACTTTCTGGCGGAGAGGCTCAGCGTATTCGATTGGCCAGTCAAATAGGCGCAGGACTCATGGGTGTGCTTTATGTTTTGGATGAGCCCCTCGATTGGCTTGCATCAAAGAGACAATCAAAAACTGCTTAACACACTGACTTATCTAAGAGACATTGGCAATACAGTTATTGTGGTTGAACACGACGAAGACGCCATTAAGCAAGCTGATTATGTAATCGATATTGGCCCAGGAGCCGGTGTGCATGGCGGTGAAATTATTGCCACCGGTACTCCTGATGATATTAAGAACAATCCAAAGTCGTTGACCGGTGATTACATCAGTGGCCGTCAAAGCATTGAAGTTCCTGCTGAACGCAAAACAGCCACTCGTTGGATTAATATTAAAGGGGCGCATGGTAATAATCTTGATCACGTGGACTTATCAATTCCTGTAGGAGTTCTGACTTGTGTTACAGGTGTGTCTGGATCGGGCAAATCAACACTCATTAACGACACCTTGTACTCAATGGCTGCTCGTGAACTTAATCGCGCACAAACAACACCGGCCCCTCATGATTCGATTGAAGGCTTGGATTATTTTGATAAGGTGGTAAATATCGATCAAAGTCCGATTGGTCGTACACCAAGATCTAATCCGGCCACTTATACAGGTGTGTTTTCCCTTATTAGGGATCTTCTGTCGCAAACACTGGAAGCACGTTCACGCGGTTATAAGGCAGGTCGTTTTAGTTTTAATGTTAAAGGTGGTCGCTGTGAGGCGTGTAAAGGCGATGGTCTGATTAAAGTGGAGATGCATTTTTTACCTGATATTTACGTGCCTTGTGATGTGTGTCATGGGCATCGATACAATCGAGAAACCTTGGAAATTCTTTATAAGGGTAAGACTATTTCTCAGGTGCTAGAAATGACGGTTGAAGATGCTTGTGAATTTTTTGAACCAATACCAAAAATTAAACAAAAATTACAAACTCTAATGGACGTGGGGCTTTCCTATATTACTTTAGGACAAAATGCCACAACCTTGTCGGGCGGTGAAGCGCAGCGCATTAAGTTGGCTAAAGAGTTGTCTAAAACTGATACGGGCAATACACTTTATATTCTTGATGAACCAACGACGGGGTTGCATTTTCATGACATCAAGCAGTTATTATCAGTTATTAATCGTCTGCGTGCGCGTGATAACACCATTGTGATTATTGAGCACAACTTAGACGTGATTAAAACTGCAGATTGGATTGTAGATTTAGGCCCTGAGGGTGGAGATAAAGGTGGGCAAATTATTGCAACGGGAACGCCAGAGCAAGTGGCTCAGGAAAAAGGATCTTACACAGGGAAGTACTTAAAAAGTTACCTGTAGTTTTTCTACTTCTGAAATTTTAAAGTCTTTTATTTTATAAAGATATTTTTTAGAACCTTTGGTCTGTTTGATAATAACCGGAAGGTACCGATATTCAGTTAAATAATAGATTTGACTTTTGTTATTAGTGCTATCCATCCGATCAACCTTAATTGTTTTGAAAGTTCGGTTGTTGATTTTAATATCCACATTTTTAGATTTTTGGTAGTGATGTTGTTTGACGGACTTTCCATTGGCAACTTGATAATAAAAATCATTTTGATTGTGTTTATTTGTTAAGTCATAAGATATCGCTAAAAATAAACTCAAGGGGTCGACAAATATTTGCCTTTGTTCACCCTTCCAGTAATTATTTTTAGGGTTGAAGTTTTGGTAAGGATGGAAATATACAGTGTTAATTTTTTTTGAACTTGATACCGATA
>GG730007.1 GCA_000205985.2 uncultured Candidatus Thioglobus sp.
ACGGTACCGCTACCCACACACCAACCCCTCATGATTCGATTGAAGGCTTGGATTATTTTGATAAGGTGGTAAATATTGATCAAAGTCCGATTGGTCGTACACCAAGATCTAATCCGGCCACTTATACAGGTGTGTTTTCCCTTATTAGGGATCTTCTGTCGCAAACACTGGAAGCACGTTCACGCGGTTATAAGGCAGGTCGTTTTAGTTTTAATGTTAAAGGTGGTCGCTGTGAGGCGTGTAAAGGCGATGGTCTGATTAAAGTGGAGATGCATTTTTTACCTGATATTTACGTGCCTTGTGATGTGTGTCATGGGCATCGATACAATCGAGAAACCTTGGAAATTCTTTATAAGGGTAAGACTATCTCTCAGGTGCTAGAAATGACGGTTGAAGATGCTTGTGAATTTTTTGAACCAATACCAAAAATTAAACAAAAATTACAAACTCTAATGGACGTGGGGCTTTCCTACATTACTTTAGGGCAAAATGCCACAACCTTGTCGGGCGGTGAAGCGCAGCGCATTAAGTTGGCTAAAGAGTTGTCTAAAACTGATACGGGCAATACACTTTATATTCTTGATGAGCCAACGACGGGGTTGCATTTTCATGACATCAAGCAGTTATTATCAGTTATTAATCGTCTGCGTGCGCGTGATAACACCATTGTGATTATTGAGCACAACTTAGACGTGATTAAAACTGCAGATTGGATTGTAGATTTAGGCCCTGAGGGTGGAGATAAAGGTGGGCAAATTATTGCAACGGGAACGCCAGAGCAAGTGGCTCAGGAAAAAGGATCTTACACAGGGGAGTACTTAAAAAGTTACCTGTAGTTTTTCTACTTCTGAAATTTTAAAGTCTTTTATTTTATAAAGATATTCTTTAGAGCCTTTAGTTTGCTTAATAATAACTGGAAGGTATCGGTATTTAGTTAAGAAGTAAATTTGACTCTTATTACTCTTGCTGTTTATTCTGTCAACTCTTAGAGTATTAAAAGTTTGATCGTTAATCCTGATGGTTTGATTTTTAGTTTTTCTGTAGTGGTGCTGTTTAATAGATTTTCCACTGGCAACTTGGTAATAAAAATCCTTTTGTTCGGGTTTATTTGTTAAGTCATAAGATATTGCTAGAAATACACTGAGTGGGTCAACAATATTGCCTTGTTTAGCCTTCCAAGTAATAATTTTAGGTTGAGTTTTGGTTAGGATGGATATTACAGTGTTATTTTTTGAACTGATATCGATAGCGCGATTTTTAGAGACTTTTCCATTTTCTTGTTCCATGATTTGGTAATTAACACCATCAACTCCTTTATCGTTAATTGAAAATATAGAGCTAGCAGCAATGGAGTAGTCTTTTATTAGTGACAGTACGCCTGATGTTTCGGCATTGGCGGTATAAAAGTATTGATTGTCCAGCTCGTGCAAAGTTCTGATCTCTTTAGCAATGTTGATTCCATTAATGGAAAGTTGATAATTAGCCGTGTGCGGCTCAAAAGCCAGCACATTGTTGAAATAAATAAATAAGATTAAAGCTAATGACTTCACAGTATTTTTCCATCCAGAACAGCTTTGTTGTTTTTAAATTTTAATCTACCTTGGGTAAACCAATGAATGACTTTAGGATAAAGCTTGTGCTCTTCGATCAGTACACGTTTAGCCAGTGATTCGGCATTATCATCATCCAGTATTTCAATAGTGCTTTGTGCAATGATTGGCCCGCCATCAAGCTCTTCCGTGACAAAATGAATGCTCACACCGTGTTTTTTTTCACCTGCTTCAATGGCTCTTTGGTGAGTGTTTAAACCTTGAAACTTTGGCAAGAGAGAAGGGTGAATATTAAGCATTTTTCCACAATATTTTTTTGTGAATTCAGTACTTAAGATGCGCATAAAACCAGCCAGTATGATGATTTTTGGGTTGTAAGTATTAATGACATTACTTAGCTCTTGATCAAACTTCTCTCTGGAGGGAAATTGACTATGCTCAATGGTGCAAACAGGAATCCCTACTTGTTTGGCGCGTTGCAACCCATAAGCATTGGCTTTATTGCTAATAACACAGTCGATGGTTAAATTAATATCATCAGAATTATTAATGATTGATTGAAGGTTCGAGCCACTGCCAGAGATTAAAACAACTCCGTTCATACTCGCTCCCCTTACAAATTAAATAATAACCTGTTCGTCTTCGGCTTGTGTGATTTCACCGATAAGCCAAGCATTTTCACCTAACTCTTTAAGGTGGTTAATGGCTTGATTGCTTTCAGACTTTGGTAAGACAATGACCATGCCAACACCACAGTTGAAGACGCGATACATTTCCATTATGTCAATATTACCTTGCTCTTGTAACCAGTTAAATATATTTGGTAATTGCCATGAGTTTGAATCCAGTTTAGCGGCTAAATTTTTTGGTAAAACTCTAGGAATATTCTCCAGCAAGCCGCCACCGGTAATGTGAGAAATAGCGTGTATCGGGAATTTTTCAATCAGTGAAAGAACAGATTTAACATAAATTTTAGTGGGTTCAATCAGTGCACTCAACTGTTCTTCAGTTGGGCTCGACTGTTCCAGTACTTTACGAATGAGTGAATAGCCGTTTGAATGCGGCCCAGAAGAGCCTAGTGCAATAATGTGGTCTCCACTAGTAACTTTAGACCCATCAATAACTTTATCTTTATCGGCGATACCAACGCAAAATCCGGCTAAATCGTATTCTTCGCCTTGGTACATACCTGGCATTTCAGCAGTTTCACCACCGATGAGTGCACAGCCTGATTGTTTACAACCCTCGCCAATGCCAGAAATTACCGAGACGGCAACTTCTGTATTAAGCTTACCAGTGGCGTAATAATCTAAGAAAAATAATGGCTCAGCCCCTTGCACGATTAAATCGTTAACGCACATGGCGACCAAATCAATGCCAATGGTGTTGTGTTTATTAAGCATCTCTGCCACTTTAAGTTTGGTACCAACACCGTCAGTGCCGGAGATCAGTACTGGATTTTTATATTTATTTATTGGTAGTTCAAACATTGCACCAAACCCACCAAGACCTGCTAATACACCTTCTCTAGCAGTGGATTTAGCAATGGGTTTGATGCGTTCAATGAGTTCATTACCTTTGGTAATATCAACGCCTGAGTCTTGGTAAGTCAATGATGACATCTTGATTTTTTCCGTATAATTAATTTTTTTAAATTCTTTTAATTGAATAAAAAATGGCTTTTTCTTCTCTGCCTAATGCGCTTTCAATTTTACGCATTATTTTAACAGTACCAGTTGTAATGACCCTGTTAAATCATCAATATTTATTCGCTATTATTTTGTTTTTTATAGCGGGTGTGACCGATGCGTTGGATGGCTGGATTGCTAAACGATTTTCTTTTCAAACCAGATTAGGGTCTATCTTAGATCCAATAGCCGATAAGGTGTTGTTGGTGAGCAGTTTTCTTGCGCTTTTTTGGATTGGTTTGTTGCCTTTGTGGTTGTTAATTTTAGTATTTTTACGCGATGTAATAATTGTAGCAGGTACAGTAGGATATTTTCTTGGATCGGACACTTCAGAAGATGAATTATTGACGCCATCAAATCTGTCTAAATTTAACACCGTGTTACAAATTGCTTTGGTGTTGTTTTTGGTCATTGTGCAAATTTACCCCATTGCATATCAATGGACAACGATATTTTTTATTATTATTGCCACTTCTACGGTACTCAGTGGTGCTGATTATGTATGGATATGGACTAAGCAAGTGATTTTGCAAGAGAAGCGTAAATGAATCAGTTGGGTTTGCCGTTCTCGCTTGATTCAAAGATGCTGTTGGATAATTTTGTTGGCAAGAAAAATCAACAAATTCTTGATTTTATCTCTCAATTGTCTACTCAGAAAGCACCTTCAGTGGTGTATGTTTATGGGGGCAAGTCGAGTGGAAGGACTCATTTATTACAAGGGTGCGCATTTGCAGCGCTCAAAGAAAAACTAGAAGTTACCTACATTGATTTTAACCAAGACCTACCTGATGGAGTGATGGATAATCTTGAATCGCTTGATTGGGTGTGCTTAGACAATGTAAATTGTTTGAATGAGAATCAACAGCAAGAATTATTTGACCTTTACAACAGGTCTGTTCAAACTCAGGTGAAATTAATAATGAGTGGCGATGATCTTCCCACTGAATTAAATTTACTTAAAGATTTAAAAACACGATTGTCTTTAGCGACGATTTTTCATCTTGAATCTTTGGATGATGATTCGAAAAAAGAAGTCATTCAGTCCAAGATGAAAAACCGAAATATAGCCATTGAAAACAAGGTTTATGACTATTTGTTTAAGTACTATTCACGCAATTTAACAGACTTATTGAAAGCCATTGACTGTTTGGATGAGGCTTCATTGCAACAAAAAAATAACATCACTATCCCACTCATCAAACAAGTGTTAAGCATTTAGCCGTCGGTTATTTTGAAGATTTTTTTCTAAATTTAAATTGTGTTATTTTTGGCATGAGCTGTGAAAAAGGAATTCTCTCAAAGTTTTTGTATTCTTTTTTAACCATTTTCACCAGTTCAAAAATATCACTGATTTTTTCACTTGATGAGTGATTTATAATTTCTTGTAAAGCCAATAGTCCGCCCATTTTTATTTTGGATTGCTGGCCAACGGACAAATTGGTTTGGTAGTGTGATTTGAGGGCAAAATTACTGTTATCACGAATATTGCAATAAAGCGATTGGCAATCCATTGATGCAGTTTTTTTAAGACACGCACCAAATTCTTTTTCAGCCAAGCAATCCTTAGCACTAAATTGGCAGCCACATCTACCGCTAAGTATCAGATGTGAAAAAGGACAAGTGTGATGTTCATTATGCATAAGGACTCATTGCACATTATAATAGTGACTTTACATTTTAGAGTTAAACAATCCATGAATTACCTGCCTATTTTTATTGATATTAAGCAAAAATCTTGTTTGGTTGTTGGTGGCGGTGACATTGCTTATCGAAAAATATCGCTTTTATTAAAGGCGCATGCGCAAGTTGTTTGCATAGGAAAGTCCGTTTGTAAGAATGTTCAGGCATTGGCAAATGAAGGGAAAATCACTCTAATTGAAAAAGCATTTGAATCCTCAGACATTAAAGCCCAGTCTTTGATTGTTTCAGCTACGGATGATGCACCGCTGAATGCACACGTTTCTGAATTAGCAAAATCTGCCAACATTCCGGTTAATGTGGTTGATTCTCCTGATTTATGCTCGTTTGTGATGCCATCAATTGTAGATCGATCCCCTATTGTGATTGCTATTTCATCAGCAGGAAAAGCGCCCGTCTTAGCACGCTTGATTCGCGCAAAGCTCGAAAGTACCATTCCACATGCGTACGGAAAACTCGCAGAACTCGCAGGCAACTTTAGAGATCAAGTTAAAGCTAAATTTAGTAAGATTGAAGACCGACGTTATTTTTGGGAAAAAACTTTCTCAGGCATTATTGCTGAAAAGGTATTCTCGGGCAAGGTCGATGAAGCTAAAGCAGATTTACAAGCTCAGCTTGATGGCAGCGCTGATAGTGAAGTGGGTGAGGTTTATCTGGTTGGCGGTGGACCGGGTGACCCCGATTTACTGACTTTTAAAGCGCTACGACTGATGCAACAAGCCGATGTTATTTTGTACGATCGCCTAGTGTCAGATGGAGTAATGGAGCTTGTACGTCGTGATGCAGAATTAATTTATGTGGGAAAAGAGCGCGATAATCATGCTGTACCACAAGGTGATATTAATCAACTATTGGTTGATTTGGCCAAACAAGGACGACGTGTTTGTCGCTTAAAAGGCGGAGACCCGTTTATTTTTGGTCGTGGTGGTGAAGAGATTGAAACCCTTGCTGAAAACGGTATTCCGTTCCAGGTGGTGCCAGGTATTACCGCAGCGTCAGGTTGTTCAACTTACTCAGGTATTCCATTAACACACCGAGACTATTCACAATCTTGTCGCTTTGTTACAGGGCACTTAAAAGACGGTAGCATGAATTTGCCTTGGGATGAATTAGCTGTTGAACAACAAACCATTGTTTTTTATATGGCATTGGTAGGTGCTAGATATTTATCAGAGCAGTTGATTTCACACGGTATGCGTGGCGATATGCCAGTCGCATTGGTTGAAAAAGGCACCACACCAGATCATCAAGTTTATGTGACAACACTAGCAGAGTTGCCTAATTTAGTTGAGAATACAACCATTCATGCACCAACGTTAATTATCATTGGTGAAGTGGTTAAGCTTAGAGAAAAACTAAATTGGTTTGACGTAGATAACGACTAATTTTTTAATCCTATTGCTTTAAAGATCATTGCTGCTGGGCAAAATCCTGTGAAGGCTGATTGAAATAAATTAAAGCCCACAAAGCCAGTTAACCATAGCCAATTAGCATTTTGAAAAAAAGCTGAAGTAATCACTTCGGACCCCAATAGTAATGAAGTCATTACAATGATGCCACCCATTGCTGAAACAGCGTTGTTAATTGTCATATTTTCTCCTCTCTTAGTTTTTGAAAGTTATCACTGTAACATTAATTAGGTATAATTTCAAATCTTTGCTCTCAAGGGGTAGTGAGTAGAATGCGGGAGTGGTGGAATTGGTAGACACGCTGGATTTAGGTTCCAGTGTCGTAAGACGTGAGAGTTCGAGTCTCTCCTTCCGCACCATAATCCTATTTAGGTTATGAAAACAATCATTCAACACAGTACTGATGCGCAGATTTCTACACAGATAACAGACATCTATCACTGTAAGATCAAGTATTACGATACACACATTCGTTTCTATACCGATCAACAAATTGATCTTGATGTGTTAAGACAAACCCATTCAACTGATTTTAATTATCTACCTACGCTTGATTTTTCACAAATAAAGTTATTTGTGAGTGATATGGACTCGACCTTAATTAATATTGAATGCATTGATGAGATTGCTGATTTTGCAAATATTAAACCTCAAGTGGCTGCTATTACTGAACGTGCCATGCAGGGCGAGTTGGATTTTAAAACCTCTTTAATTGAGCGTGTTGCTTTATTAAAAGGACTTTGATATTGATGTATTGAATAAGGTTTATGCTGATCGATTGCGAGTAAATGAGGGAGGCAGGGAATTGGTTCGGTTTTTAAAAACCAAGTCGATAAAAACTTCAGTTGTGTCTGGCGGGTTTACTTTTTTTACCAATCGATTAGCCAAAGATTTTAGGTTTGGATCATTCCCGTGGATGTGTGTTAAACATTGAGAATAATCAACTAGCAGGAACGGTACAAGAGGATATTATTGACGCTCATGCTAAGGCTGAATTTGTGCGAGAGCTGTGCAACGAGTATTCAATTGAGCTTAATCAAGTGATTGTCGTTGGCGATGGCGCTAATGATTTAGAAATGATGAAAATAGCAGGATTGTCAGTGGCTTATCACGCAAAACCGTCAGTATTGGCGCAAGCAAATATTGTCATTAGTTTCGGTGGATTAGATAAAATAATAGATTTATTCGATGAATAGGATTTTATGCTAGTTGAAATTGGACATTTTGCATTAGTACTTGCATTGGTGTTTACCTTGCTACAGGTAATATTACCAGCAATCGGATTTGCTAAACAAAACAAAACATTGGTTCAATTAACTAAACCTCTTCTATGGGGTCAGTTCTTTTGGATTGCAGTGTCATTTGCTGTACTCATGAACGCTTTTGTTGTAGATGATTTTACTGTTAAATATGTAGCTAATAATTCAAATACAGAATTACCTTTACTTTTTAAGGTCTCTGCCGTTTGGGGTGCACACGAAGGTTCGTTGTTATTGTGGGCGCTCATTCTTAGTGCTTGGAGTGTTGCAGTATCAGTCTTTTCTAAGCGTTTGCCTTCAGAAGTACTTAATCATATATTGATTGTTCTAGGCTTAATTAGTATTGGTTTTTTATTATTTTTATTAATTACTTCTAATCCTTTTGAGCGCTTAAGTTTTATGCCTGTACAGGGAAAAGAACTCAATCCATTGTTGCAAGATTTTGGTTTAGCAATTCATCCACCGATGTTGTACATGGGCTATGTGGGTTTGGCAATACCCTTTGCATTTGTACTTTCTTCACTTATTCGTGGACAATTGGATTCAACTTGGCTCAGGTGGTCTCGCCCTTGGACCTTGGTTGCCTGGGCGTTTTTAACGTTTGGTATTACACTTGGATCTTGGTGGGCTTATTATGAACTCGGCTGGGGCGGTTGGTGGTTTTGGGATCCGGTAGAAAATGCATCCTTTATGCCATGGCTAGTGGCGACTGCTTTGGTGCATTCTTTGAGTGTGAGTGAAAAACGTGGCGCTTTTAAACATTGGACAGTGCTGTTGGCGATCTCAGGTTTCTCTTTAAGTTTATTGGGTACTTTTCTAGTGCGTTCTGGTATTTTGACTTCTGTGCATTCTTTTGCCGCAGATCCGGCCAGAGGCCTCTTTATTTTGATATTTTTAGTGATTGTAATTGGTGGTTCATTATCACTATATGCATGGCGAGCCACATTGATGAAAAATAGCAATACTTTTGCGCCACTATCGCGCGAGAGTGGATTACTTATTAATAATATTTTATTAGTGGCGGCGATGCTCAGCGTATTTTTAGGTACGCTTTACGTGGGTCCCCGGTACCCAGTTTAGC
>GG730006.1 GCA_000205985.2 uncultured Candidatus Thioglobus sp.
GAGGCTGATTTAGCCAATATTGGAAAAAAACCATGAACACTTGGTTAAGCAAAACTTAAGATTGAGCGCTCTGAAATGTCACGCGATGAAGCGGTACAATTCTTTAAAGACAAAGGTGATATTACAAGGCTGAAATTATGAATCAATTCCTGCAGACCAAACCTTGTCTTTATATCAACAAGGTGATTTTATTGACTTGTGTCGTGGTCCTCACGTACCTTCAACCGCTAAATTAAAAGGCCTTCAAATTGATGAAATTAGCCGGCGCATACTGGCGTGGTGATTCTAATAATGAAATGCTACAGCGTGTGTATGGCACAGCTTGGGCGAGTAAAGACGATCTTAAAGATTACTTATATCGCCTAGAAGAAGCTGAGAAGCGTGATCATCGCAAGATTGGCAAAACCCAAGATTTGTTTCACATGCAAGAAGAAGCGCCCGGCATGGTATTTTGGCATGAGAAAGGCTGGACTTTGTATCAAATTGTTGAACAATACATGCGTAGTGTTTTTAGAGATAATGACTACAAAGAGGTGCACACGCCACAGCTAATTGATAAAAGTCTTTGGGAAAAATCAGGTCATTGGGATAAGTTTGGCGATGCGATGTTTACTACCAGCAGTGAAAATCGAGACTATGCGGTTAAGCCGATGAACTGCCCAGCGCACATTCAAATTTACAATCAAGGCTTAAAATCGTACCGTGATTTACCACTGCGTTTAGCCGAGTTTGGGTCATGCCACCGTAACGAGCCATCAGGCACACTCCACGGTATTATGCGCGTGCGTAATTTTGTACAAGACGATGGTCATATCTTTTGTACAGAAAATCAAATTCAAGATGAAGTTTCAACTTTTATTGATTTAACCTTTGATGTTTACAAGAATTTTGGTTTTGAAAATGTTGACATTAAGCTTTCTACTCGCCCTGAAAATCGTGTGGGTTCGGACGAGGTGTGGGATCGAGCGGAAGCGGCACTCGCCGAAGCACTAGATGCTAAGGGTATTAAGTGGGACCTTCAAGAGGGTGAAGGTGCGTTCTACGGCCCGAAGATTGAGTTTGTACTTAAAGATTGCTTAGATCGTGAATGGCAGTGTGGCACTTTACAGGTTGATTTTTCAATGCCAGAGCGTCTTAATGCACATTACATTGCTGAAGATAATTCTAAACAAACACCAGTTATGTTGCACCGTGCAATTGTAGGATCGCTAGAAAGATTTGTGGGTATTTTGATTGAACATTATGAAGGTGCTTTTCCATCTTGGTTGGCGCCAATCCAAGCTGTTATTTTAAATATTTCTGAAAAACAACACGATTTTGTTGCTAATGTTGAGAAAAAGTTAAAGGGGGGGGGGACTTAGAGTGATTTCGGAGGGGGGGAAATGAGAAGATAGGCTTTAAAATACGCGAGCACTCCATGCAACGTTACCCTTACATTTTGGTTGTAGGTGGACGAGAAATGGAGAACGATGAGATTTCAGTACGTAAACGTGGCGGTGAGGATTTAGGCTCTATGTCGATAGAAGCGTTTGTTAAATTAGTAAAAGAGGATTAATTATTAAAAAACCATATAAAGTAAAAATTCGAATTAATGACTATATTAAAGTTTCAGAAGTTCGATTAATTGATGCTAACGGCGAACAGGCCGGTGTTGTAAATATAAATCAAGCAAAAGAGATGGCAAAAGATGCTGGACTAGACTTGGTTGAAGTGTCGCCTAACGCTGAACCACCTGTTTGTAAGATTATGGATTTTGGTAAATTTTTATACGAACAAAAGAAACAACTGAGTGATCAGAAAAAGAAACAAAAGAAAACCCAAGTTAAAACTATTAAATATCGTCCAGGCACCGAAGAAGGTGACTACCAAATTAAATTCAGAAATTTGGTTAAGTTTTTAGATAATGGTGATAAGGTTAAAGTAAGTATTTGGTTCCGTGGACGCGAAATGCAACACAGAGAACTGGGCATGGAAATGCTAGACAGAATTGAGAAAGATACAGAAGAATTTGCCAATGTAGAGCAAAAGGCAAAGATGGAGGGTCGTCAGCTAGGCATGATGCTGGCACCCAAATCAAAAAAGAAGTAACAAGTTTAGATTGTGCTGCGTTATTTGACCTGGCCTAATCAAAACCTTGTCACTTCTTTTATAAAGGAATGGTGAAATTTAGATTTCAAACATTTTTTTATTTTTAATAATGTTATTTTTTATAAATAGCAAATATGTCCAAAGGACAAGGAGTAAATTATGCCGAAGATAAAAACCAATCGAGGTGCTGCGAAGCGCTTCAAAAAAACTGCCAGTGGCGGTTACAAATGTAAACACTCTCACTTGCGTCATATTTTGACAAAGAAGAGTACTTCTAGAAAACGTAGCTTACGTTCACCAGACACTGTTGAAAAGGCAGATGTACCAATGGTTCGTAAAATGTTACCGTATAGTTAATAGGAGTATAGAAAATGGCAAGAGTATCAAGAGGTGTGCAGGCGCACGCTAAACATAAGAAAATTTTAAAGAAAGCTAAAGGCTATTACGGTGCAAGATCAAAAGTCTACCGTGTTGCCAAGCAAGCAGTAATCAAAGCGGGCCAATATGCGTATCGTGATCGTCGTCAAAAGCGTCGTCAGTTCCGTAGGCTTTGGATTGTTCGTATTAACGCTGAAGCACGTAATAACGGCTTAAGCTATTCAAGACTAATTGATGGCCTAAACAAGGCAGGCATTGAGATTGATCGTAAAGTTTTATCAGACATCGCAATTTTTGATAAACCAGCGTTTGCTCAGATTGCAGATCAGGCTAAAGCCGCAATTGCAGCTGCTACCAAGTAAATAACTTTAAAAAAGGTTGTAGAAGTTTCTATAGCCTTTTACCAAATTTAATTCTAAAATGATTAACGCGATTCTTGATCAAGCTAAGGCATCAATTGCTACAGCGGAAAACTTAAAAGAGCTTGACGACTTACGAGTCAAGTTTTTAGGCAAGAAAGGTGAGCTTACTGCACTTTTGAAGGGCTTAGGGAAGTTATCAAAAGAAGAGCGCCCTAAAATGGGTGAAGCCATTAATCAGGCAAAAGTTAGTGTGCAAACATTACTAACTGAAAGGAAAAATCATTTAGAAACCATTGAATTAGAAAAGCGTCTTTTGGAAGAAAAGATTGATGTTTCACTTCCGGGTAGAAATGTTGAGATGGGTGGACTGCATCCAGTTACCATTACTTTAAACCGTATTCAATCCTTATTTGCGAAGAATGGCTTTGAGGTCGAAATAGGCCCTGAGATTGAAGATGATTTTCATAATTTTACGGCGCTGAATATCCCTGAGCATCATCCGGCACGTGCCATGCACGATACCTTTTATTTTCCCCCTCAAGGAGGGACTAAAAAGAGCGATGAAAGCACGGTCTTAAGAACGCATACTTCGCCAGTGCAAATTCGCACCATGGAAAACAAAAAACCGCCACTACGCATTATTGCACCAGGTCGAGTTTATCGCTGTGATTCTGACGTCACACACACGCCAATGTTTCACCAAGTTGAAGGCTTGATTGTGGATAAAGAAGCTAATTTTGCGCAACTCAAAGGTCTGTTGATTGACTTCTTGCGTGCCTATTTTGAAAAAGAAGACCTTCAAGTGCGTTTTCGCCCATCATATTTCCCATTCACCGAACCTTCGGCTGAGGCTGATATCGAATGTGTTATCTGTGGTGGCGAAGGCTGTCGTGTTTGTAAAAAAACAGGCTGGCTGGAAGTATTAGGTTGTGGTGTTGTGCATCCTAATGTTTTAAATTCAGTTGATGTTGATAGTGAAGAATACACTGGCCTTGCTTTTGGCATGGGCGTTGAGCGATTAGCAATGTTGCGCTACGGCGTGAATGATCTTCGTCTTTTCTTTGAAAATGACATTCGTTTCTTGAGGCAGTTTAAATGAATATTTCAACGTCTTGGTTAAGAGAATGGATTAACCCTAATGTTACTGATGAAATGTTAGCTGAACAGCTTACAATGGCCGGCCTTGAGGTTGATGGTATTGAGTCTGTAGCGCCTGCATTCGACAACGTTGTAGTAGGTCATGTGGTGAGTTGTGAAAAACACCCAGATGCTGACAAGCTAAATTTATGTCAAGTTGATATTGGCGAAAGTGATAATTTACAAATTATTTGTGGCGCTAGCAATGTTCGCGCTGACTTAAAAGTAATCGTTGCTACGGTTGGTGCCAAATTACCCGGTGGCTTAAAAATCAAAAAAGCCAAATTACGTGGTGTTGAATCATTCGGTATGATTTGCTCAGAGTCAGAACTTGGCATGAGTGATTCATCAGAGGGTATTTCAGAGTTAGACAGTGATGCGCCGATTGGTCAAGACATTAGAGAATATTTAGATCTTGATGATAATATTATCGAGCTAGACATTACTCCAAATCGTGGTGATTGTTTTTCAGTATTAGGCGTGGCACGTGAAGTGAGTGCGAATTACAATAAGGCGTTTGAAATGCCTAAATTTGAAGTCGATGCACAAGGTGCATCAAGTATTAGTACCAGTGTGAGCAATGCACAAGCTTGCCCGAAGTATTTAACCAGAGTCATAAAAGATATTGATAATACGATTAAAACCCCTAAATGGATGGCTGACAAGCTAACACGGTCAGGTCAGCAAGTGCATTCTCCGGTGGTTGATATTACTAATTATGTTTTATTAGAATTGGGTCAACCAATGCATGCCTTTGATTTTTCAAAAATTAATGGTGCTATTGAAGTTAGAAATGCTAAAGCGGGTGAGGTGATTGAGCTATTAAACGAAACAACGGTTGAATTAAACAACGATACTTTGATTATTGCTGATGATTCAGTCCCACTAGCAATTGCAGGTGTCATGGGTGGTATGGGTAGCTCCACACAAGACGATTCAACTCAAATTTTATTAGAGAGTGCATTTTTTGAGCCGGTGTCTATTGCTGGAAAAGCAAGAAATTATGGTTTACATACTGAGTCCTCATTGCGTTTTGAGCGTGGTGTAGATTTTAATATTACTGAGGTTGCAATGGATAGAGCAACGCAGTTAATTGTTGATATTTGCGGTGGTGAAGCCAGTAACATTAATACTTGTGTTGACGAGAGTGCACTGCCAGAACTTGCACCGATCACTATCACTCAAGAAAAAATTCAAAAGATTTTAGGTTTTGAATTAGAAGCGAACTGGATTGAGGAAAAATTCACCAATTTAGATTTTGAAATTAGTAGTAAAACTGATCACTCTTGGACTATTATCCCGCCAAGTTTTCGATTTGATATTCGTATTCCTGCAGACTTAATTGAAGAGTTAGCAAGACTTTATGGTTATGATAAATTGCCTGTACAAAAACTTTCTTTGGATGCTAATATCAATGCAGTCTCAGAATCAATGGTTGATAAATACGACATTGCCCAAGGGTTGGTTAGTCGTGGTTATCAAGAGGTCATTACGTATAGTTTTGTGTCAGAACAGTATCAAGATTTAATCGATCCTGACGCTAAAAAAATTACTTTAAGTAATCCGATTTCTGCTGATATGTCGACCATGCGTTCATCACTTTGGGCGGGATTATTACAAACAGTAGAGTCAAATCAAAGGCGTGGCCACGCTAATGCAAGATTTTTTGAAATTGGCCTGTGTTTTAATGGTGTTAAAGCCGATGAGCAGTCGCAAAAAATTGCCGGCGTAATTACCGGTAATCGCCATGATGACCAGTGGTCGAGTGAAGCACAAGCGCTTGATTTTTATGACATTAAGTCTGACGTTGAATCTTTATTGTTATTAACTACTAACGTCTTCACATTTAAAGCCGCAGAGCATCCCGCTTTGCAAAAAGGCCAGACAGCACAAATTTTATTTAACGATCAGTCGGTAGGCTGGGTAGGAACATTAGCACCTCATGTACAAAAGCAATTATCACTGTCTAAGTGTTATTTATTTGAACTAGATTTGGCCAGTATACAACAAAGTCATGTGGCTAAATACCAGGCATTTTCTGTTTATCAAAAAGCAACGCGCGACATCGCATTGGTTGTTGATGAAACTATTCCAGTAAATGATTTAATTGACAGTATTCAAGACTTAAATCAGGCTTATTTAGTGGATGTGCATTTGTTTGATGTGTATGTGGGTGAAAACATTGAACAAGGAAAAAAGAGTGTTGCACTCAATTTGAGTTACCAGTCGGTTGAAGAAACTTTAAGTGATGATCAAGTTAATACGCAAGTATCAGAAGTGCTGGCGTTAATGCAGAGTAAATTTTTTGCGGTGCAAAGGTAATGTCAGTTACTAAAAAGGATATTGTTGATGCGTTAGTTGAACGATTAAGTATGAGTCATAATCAGGCACTTGTTGTGACTAATGAATTTTTTGATTCAATAAAGCAAACATTAGCTTTAGGAGAAGACGTTAAACTCTCTGGATTTGGTAATTTTAACATCAGACAAAAATCCGCTAGACCGGGAAGAAACCCAAAAACGGGCGAGACGGTTACAATTTCAGCAAGAAAAGTGGTTACTTTTAAGGCAGGACCAAAGCTTAAATCAGAGACTCAAAAAGGCCCTTAGATTATTACTCAGAAATAGCCGACATAAAGCCTTTTAAGATAGGCATAGCTTTATCAACCAGATCTTGGTTTTTTTGCTTATTAACAACCTGATCTTGCAAATTTTTATCAGTGTCTTTTAGTGAAATCTGATAGTCATCGTCAAATTCAAAAGCAATAAAATAAAAACCCTTGCCCTTATCTCTAATTGATTGAACAGAATGAAAATCAGTTTCCCAAGCTAATTCAGCCTGATAAGTTACTGATGAACTCGTATTGTCTTTTTGCACTAGGATAGTAGTAGAGCCAAAATGAAAAATAAAATTATTTGCAGAGCAGTCTGAAGCCGGTTTGATGTTTAATTCTCCACTCTTAAGTGCATCGGCAATTTGCTTTAATTGAGGGCTGGTTAACGCAATGTATTTTGCATCTAAATATGCATTAATGTTTGAATCTGGGTAATTATTTTCCAGAAATTTAATAAGTCTTTTAAGCATTGTACTATTTTTTAGAAAAAGCGATATTATACCTTACAACGGTTTTTCGATACTGTATAAGGGTTAAGACTTGTCTAAAGAGCCTGCATATTTGATTGCATACACATCAAAAATACTGATTGCCATGGCGGCAATAATTGGGCCAATAAACAAACCTAAAATGCCAAATTGCATAATACCAGCTAAAGTAGATAGCACAGTAATTAGGGTGTGATCCAGCGCACTGGATTGGTTGGAACTTTGTGAGAATTTTTTAATGACCATCGGTCTAATAAAATGATCAATAATAGTACCAATAATGACCGCACCAAAAAATACAATAATCAGAGCATCAGTGGTTTGCCCTTGTGCGTATAAATAAAGACTGAGAGGGAGCCAAATAATCAGACCACCGAGTACTGGGATAAAACTGGCAAGTGCCATGGCGATGCCAAAAAATAACACGGGTAATCCAATCATCATTACACCGATGGAAAAAATTAGACCTTGCAAGATAGCAATAACAAGAACACTGCCTACCAAAGTAATTGATAGACTTGAAAATTGATTGAATAAAATATCATCCAGGTGATTTTCTAAAGGTGATAAATCCTTAAGTCTTTTAACGGTTGATTTCCCATCAATATAAAAATAATAAAGCGAAAAAATAGTAATGATTAGGAAGAATATAAAGTGAGAAGATAGCGACACAATGCTTTTTAAAATTACCACTGAAAAATCTTTAATGTTAATTATAAAATTTTCTAAATTATTGCTCAGTGCAGAATTTAAGGTAACTTTGAGTGAGTCTGACAATGGCAGACCCGTGATTGTTTGTAAGAGCAGTTGATTACTTTGTTCAACTGTAAAATTGGTATTAATATTTTGTATTAAAGCCGATATTTCAAGACCACTGATCAATAAAATATAGCTCAGTGGTAATATTAATACAACCGTTACCAAGAGCGTCATCAGCAGCGCTGAGCTGGAGTTTGATATTTTTTTTTGGAGTTTAATGTATTGAGAAAAAGTTGCAATCGCAATCAGTAGTGCTAAAAATAGTGCCGGGATAAAAGGTGTAAATAGCCAAATTAAACCGGCAATTGCCAAGATTAACAATGTCAGCATAAAGCCATGTTCGTAGGGAATTCTCATAGATTTTCCATTTTAATAACGGTGTAAGCCAATTCTTCATACGGATGAGAAAATTTCATGGCTTTGATTACTGAGTCTAAGTGATCATCCACGCACATCATTTCTACTTTGTATTCTTCGATTCCTTCAAGTTCATCCAAATAGCCAATGGCGGGTTTAGCGTCATTAATCGGTTTAAATTGTCCCATGCCAATGGTTTGCCAAGCACAATTTTCATAATTGTTAAATTTACCTGCACCCGCATCGAACATGGCATTTTTGACGATCTCTAAATCCGTTTCGGGTACATAAAAACTAATTTGGTACATTAAAATTCACCCTTTAAATAGCGTAAGCGTTCAGATTGATTCATTCGTTCAATGGCGTATCTTAAAGTAGTTCTGGGAAGTTGTGCATAGTTTTCTCTTAAGAAGACTTTGCAAGCCTTGTTGTTTTTCTTATAAATCTCTCTAAACATCCAGCCAACAGCCTTATGAATTAGGTCGTGTTTATCATTGAGAAGTGTTTTTCCAATAGTAAAAGTTGGGTTAAATTCCGATTGTTTGATAAAGTAAAAAGTGGCCACAATAGCAATGCGTTTATGCCATAAATTCTCAGAGTGTGATAAATCAAATAATAATCCTAATTTATCTTGGTGATGAAAAATATAATCCCCAACAATATGTGGAGCACTGTAATCCACTAAGTCCCAATTATTAACCGCGTGTAAATTTTGTAAATAATAGTCAAAAACTGTTTTTGTGTTGCCGGCTTGGTACTGATTAATTAGAATAATTAATCCGCAAAACCTAACCTCGTGAAGTGCACTATTGATTAATTGGTCGATTTCGTTAAAGGCAATTGATTGATGTTGTTTGGCGATGAGTCTAATCTGTGGTGTACGCACACCGATGAATTGATCGAACTGTGAATACTGTCCTTTACCCGTTTTGAAAAAATATTCATTAATTTTTTTTCGCTCTGGCGTAGCGAAAGATTTAAGCTGTGCAATTACTTCTTGAGCGCTCATCGACTATACTATGGTTTTTTAATTAATGATCTAATCATACATGCAAACAGCGTATTTTGCCGGCGGATGTTTCTGGTGTGTTGAGGCAGTATTTCAGCGTATTAAAGGTGTTACACACACTGAATCGGGTTATTGCAATGGCGCTACTCAAAATCCTACTTATCAAGATATTTGCACGGGCGAAACCGGACACGCTGAGGTGGTTAAGATTGAGTTTGACGAAGTGCGAATTACTTTTGATCAATTACTAGAAGTATTTTTTGCCACACACAACGCTACCACACTTAATCAACAGGGTAATGACCGCGGTACGCAATATCGTTCTGCAATTTTTTATGTAAGTAACGAGCAACGGCAAAAATCTCGACAGTTTATTCAAGCTTTAAACAATGGTATTATTACTGAAATAAGCAAGTTAGATGTCTTTTATCCGGCAGAAGGGTATCATCAAAATTACTTTAACGACAATCCAAATCAACCATACTGTCAAATGCTAATTGCGCCAAAATTGGATAAATATTTTTCATCATGAATGACCAAGATCTTTTAAGGTATTCTCGCCAAATCATGTTGCCACAAATTGGCATTGATGGTCAGCAAACCTTGCTTGATTCAACCATGTTACTTATTGGCATGGGCGGTCTTGGCTCTCCAAGTGCATTGTATTTATCGGCAGCAGGCGTTGGCCATCTTATTATTGCGGATTTTGATAAAGTTGAGATCTCAAATCTGCAACGTCAAATAATTCATCACACCGATGACATTGGTAAATATAAAGTTGATTCTGCAAAAAATAAGATGCTGGCAATTAACCCAGATATTAAAATCACCACGGTTAAAGATTTAAACGATGAAAATTTGAGTTCATGGGTTGAAAAATCCAACGTGGTATTGGATGGTACGGATAATTTTGATACGCGCTTTAAGGTAAATCAAGCTTGTATTGAGCAAAAAATTCCCTTAGTATCGGCAGCAGTGATTCGTTTCGAGGGACAACTTTCAGTTTTTAAAGGTTATGAAGATGCTCAGCCGTGCTATCAATGTTTATATTCTAAAGAGGGTAGTAATGATGAAACCTGCTCCGAGAATGGCATACTTGCGCCAGTAGCTGGTGTAATGGGCTCGCTTCAAGCTTTACAAGCGGTAAAAGTGGTGCTTAATTTAGGCGAGCAATTAATTGGTAAATTAATAATAATAGATGCAATGGATTTAACCTTTAGAAGTATTAAGATTGGCAAAGATGATGCTTGTCCAGTCTGCAATAAAGAATAGGAACAAATATGAAAGCACTAATAAAAAAACACGCAAAAGAAGGTATTTGGCTGGAAGATGTGCCAATGCCAGAAGTGGGCAATAATGACGTTTTGGTGAAAATCAAAAAAACCGCCATTTGTGGTACTGATGTTCACATTTACAAGTGGGATGAATGGGCACAAAAAACCATTCCTGTGCCAATGACAACGGGTCATGAATTTGCGGGTGAGATTGTAGAGCTTGGATCAAATGTGACTGATCTTCAAGTAGGTGATATTGTTTCAGGCGAGGGGCATATTACTTGCGGTCGTTGTCGTAATTGTTTGGCAGGACGTAAGCATCTTTGCCCTAATACGATCGGCATTGGTGTTAATCGTACGGGTTGCTTTGCCGAGTATTTATCCATTCCTGCAGAGAATGTTTTTAAACCATCTCAAGAGATTTCAACTGACCTGTTGGCGTGCTTTGATCCGTATGGCAATGCAGTACATACTGCATTGTCTTTTAACATGGTAGGTGAAGATGTGCTGATCACTGGTGCTGGCCCAATTGGTATTATGGCAGCAATGGTGGCTATGCATGCCGGTGCACGGAATATTGTGATTACTGATCTTAATCAATATCGCTTAGATTTAGCCAAAAAAGTTGCGCCAAAAGTGATCCCAATTAATGTGAGTAAAGATTCAATAACGCCAGAATTCATGCAAGAGTTGGGTATTTTTGAAGGCTTTGATGTCGGCTTAGAAATGTCAGGCTCACCACACGCATTTGGCGATATGTTAAATTTAATGATTAACGGTGGCAACATTGCCATGCTCGCTATTATGCCTTCAGGTTCAGGTATTGATTGGGATCAGGTAGTTTTCAAAGGTTTAACCATTAAAGGCATTTATGGCCGTGAAATTTTTGAGACTTGGTACAAAGGCTCAATGATGGTACAAAGTGGCTTGCCATTAGAAGATATTATTACTCATCGTTTTCACTATACTGATTTTCAAAAAGGCTTTGACGCAATGCTCTCAGGTGAATCTGGCAAAGTCATACTTAATTGGGAGGATTAGTAATGAGTTTTAAAAGTGCCAAACAAAGTATTGCAAAAGATTTAAAAGAGATTGAAGCAGCAGGCTTGTGGAAAACTGAACGCGTGCTCGCAAGCGAGCAGAAAAATGATATTATTCTTGAGGATGGTTCGCAAGTTGTTAATATGTGTGCCAACAATTATTTAGGGTTGGCTAATAATAAAGAAGTTATTCAAGCGGCTAAAGATAGCTTTTCCCAGTGGGGTTTTGGTTTGTCATCTGTGCGTTTTATTTGTGGCACTCAAACCATTCATAAAACTTTAGAACAAAAAGTTAGTGAATTTTTAGGTATGGAAAGCACCATTCTATACGCCGCTTGTTTTGATGCCAATACGGGATTGTTTGAAACTATCTTAACCAATGAAGATGCGATTATTTCTGATGAGCTTAATCACGCCTCCATTATTGATGGCGTACGCTTGTGTAAGGCTGCAAGGTTTCGCTATAAAAATAACAACATGGATGATTTACGCGCCAAATTGGTTGAAGCTAAAGAGGCTGGTGCAAGGCGTATTTTGATTACCACTGATGGTGTGTTTTCTATGGATGGCACGGTTGCACAATTAGATAAAATTTGTGATCTTGCCGATGAGTTTGATGCTATGGTACATCATGATGATTGCCACGCGGTAGGTTTTATGGGTAAGACGGGTCGTGGCGTGCATGAATATTGCAACGTGATGGATAGGGTAGATATTATCACCGGAACATTTGGTAAGGCACTTGGCGGTGCTTCTGGCGGTTATACTTCGGCGCGTAAAGAAATTGTAGATATGCTACGTCAACGATCGCGCCCATATTTATTCTCAAATACACTTGCACCTTCCATTTGCGCGGCCTCCCTTAAAGTACTAGATATGCTATCTAGTTCTACTGAGTTACGTGACAAGCTAGAATCTAATACTCATTACTTTAGAAAAGGTATGCAAGAAGTTGGCTTTGATGTGGATGATGGCGATCATCCAATTGTGCCAGTGATGTTGGGTGATGCTAAGCTTGCTCAAGAAATGAGTAAGAAGCTTTTAGAAAAAGGTATTTATGCCATTGGATTTTTCTTTCCAGTAGTACCAAAAGGCAAGGCAAGGATTCGTACTCAAATATCTGCCGCACACACTAAAGAGGATTTAGATAAGGCAATTAAAGCTTTTGCACAAACTTATAAAGAATTATCGCCTTAATTTGGCCAATTCTTAAAATTTCTTAAATTTTACGAATTGGCTTGTGTTGGATGTTAATTTAAGTCTTAAAACACCTATTATTCCTTTAAAAAACAATAGTTTGTGCTACTTTTAGGTGTTTTGGTGTACCTGTTGTGATTGATTTGAATAATTTCTTAAATTTTCTTTAAAGATGCGTAAATCTTATGGAATGTGGGTACAATAATATTCAAATACTTAATGACTTGAATGTATAAAAATTTTAGCAAATTAATATGAATACAAAAGAATTAATTAATGATGTGGTATCACTTCCAGTTGAAGAGAGAGTTTTGGTAGTTGATTTATTACTCCGTAGTTTGAATAAGCCAGAGTCAGATATTGATAAAAAATGGACAATTGTTGCAAAACAACGCTTAGCCGATCTTAGGTCTGGAGCGGTACAATCCATTCCAGGTAAGGAAGTTTTTGATAGAGTTTGGAATAGATTTGAAGAATGAGCTTTTCGTTTCATCCAGAAGCAGAAATAGAATTTAATAAATCAATAGACTACTACGAAGAGATAGAGTCAGGACTGGGCTATGATTTTGCGTTGGAAGTTTATTCGACAATAAAACGTTCAGTTGAGTTTCCAGATGCGTGGACTGTACTTGAAGGTGAAATTAGGTGCTCTTTAGTAAAACGATTTCCATACGGAATTCTGTACTCAAAAGAACAAAAGGGAATATTCATTGTTGCAGTAATGAACCTTCATCGTCAACCAGAATACTGGAAACATAGGCAGTAAAATGGACAAGCGCCAAACAGCAGTCCAGACAGACAAATACACCTACAGAGTTAGCTATTCAGAAGATGATAAAGAGTATGTTGGATTGTGCGCTGAGTTTCCATCCTTAAGTTGGCTTGACGCATCACGCGATAAAGCTTTTGCTGGTATTCAAACGCTTGTGAGTGAAGTTGTTGAAGATATGCGTAATACTGGCGAGGATATTCCAGAGCCTTTATCTCTTAAAAAATATAGCGGCAAGTTTATGGTGCATATTCCACCATAAGTGCATAGAAATTTATCAATATTGACACATGAAAATAATATTAGTCTGAATAGACTGGCGTCTTCTAAGTTATTTTAGTGAATAATAAATAGTTATGTAAAAAAAGATAAACTATGAAACAGATATCTATTGCAATCGTTGCTGTATTTAGATAATTTCTAATATATGTTTAATGAAAATTAATATTGGAACTATGACTATAACTCCAAAAATCAAGTGTATTCCTTTTCTAAAGCCACCCATTTCTTTATTTTTTACTGCAGACACTACATCAAACAATATAAAGATTGGCAAAGATAGAAGTAATATTGCTGCTAGTATTGCTGAGATTAGTTCCATTCTAAAATTTATCGTTTTATTTTAAGTAAGTTAGCATTTGGCTAGAATTTCTTTTTTGAGGTTGTGGTAAGCCTCATCGCCTTTCAGTATTTTGACAATTTCAAGCGCAAAGCAAACTGCTGTACCCACAGCTTGTGAAGTGATTATTTTCCCATCAATAATGGTGCCGGTATTTTTATCATAGCCATCAAGGCGTATTTTAGTTTCAATTGATGGATAGCAAGTAAAATTATCACTCAAAACACCGGCAGCATCAAGTGCATAGGGCGCAGCACAAATGGCACCAATGTATTTATCACTTTTTTTCATTTGTTTAGGATAGATTGTACAGTTTATTACTGGCTATGATCAGTACCGCCCCAGCCACTGGTAATGCAATCCATATTCTAGCCGCTTTACATTTGACTTCCTCCGATTAAGCAGGTC
>GG730005.1 GCA_000205985.2 uncultured Candidatus Thioglobus sp.
AATGAACCATGCTCACGGTTAACCCAGTAGTAGACCTAGTATGAGTTGTAAGCTCATCGTAATAACATAGACGTGAAGCACCAGAAGCAACTGCAATGACGCATGACACTAAAGAGGGTTTAACCAGTGTTGCTATAATGAGTTTGCTAAAGTACGTGGAAGATACCATTGGTAAAGTACTCAACGCTACAAGTGGTAGTGTAATGGGTGACTGGAACGTTTGGACTGAAGGGCGCATTACTGTGGGTAAAACCTACAAGACAGATACTTCGTCAGAGCAAGATTCACAGACTCAGAATCTTTCACTAGGCTTTGATAGAATTATTAAAGATAACAATCCAGATGTAAATCCAAACTCCAGTGGTCATATCATTGGTGTGGTACTAGGCATTGGTAAGAGTGATGCCGATACTACCAACAGTTCTACGGTTGATGCTGATAGTTACAGCTTGTCAGCTTATGGTGTTATCAGAGAAGAGGATAAAGCACTGGCACAAGCAATGATGGGCTATGGTCATATCAAAGTAGATAAGACTCGTATAGATGGATCAGACACATTAACAGGTTCTCACAACGCTAATCAGTTCTTCACATCTATTAAAGTACAAAAGGAAACCATCGGTGTTGGTAGTTTCTCTTTATCGCCTTATGGCAAGATACATGCCTCACGTACTTGGTATGATGGTTACTCAGAAACAGGTGGTAATACGGCACTTACCTACGGCGAACAAACTATTGACTCAACTGTATTATCATTGGGACTGGATGTAGACTATCTAATTCCAATACACAACGGCAATATCAGGCCGTTTATGCAGTTTGAATATGGCGCAGATGTGAGTGGCAGCTCCACGGTTAATATGCATTACAACAATGAGATCACTAACTACCAATTACAATTAGACAACAAAGCCGATTCCAACTGGAAGTTTGTTTTGGGTACGGATATGTACACCAAGGACGAATGGGATTCATCCATCAGCTACGAGCGTACTGAAGCTGTAGATGCAGGCTATAGTGATAGCTTGGCGGTTAAGGTTGGGTTGCGGTTTTAGAGTTTATAGGTAATGAGTAGATTTTTGATAGAAAATAAAAAACTCATCATTATGAACTTGAATATACAGATTTAGGTAAAGAATTTAAAGCAGAAGTTAAACGCGCATCTATTAGAATCTCAAACTATCCATAAGCTTGGTCAATTGAGAAGGGTGATATCAGAAAGTGTTTATTGCATAAATTTCCTTATAAAATTTTGTATTCTGTTGAAGCGGATCATGTCTTTGTTATCGCTATAGCACACCAACACAGAAAGCCAGATTATTGTGCTAAATAACAACTGAAATATTGACTATATCAAGGTAAAATAGCACCTTTTGTTTTTATGATTTTTTCATGCCAATAATTACACTTCCAGACGGAACTGAAAAATCTTTTGATCAGCCTCTTAACGTATTTGAAGTGGCTAAATCAATTGGCTCTGGCCTTGCGAAAGCAACATTGGCTGGCAAGGTGAATGGCGAGATGGTTGATGCTTCTTATATGATCGAGGCGGATGCAAGCGTTTCAATTATCACCGCTAAAGACGAAGAAGGTTTAGAAGTTATCCGTCATTCGACTGCACACCTTTTAGCGCAAGCCACACAAATGCTTTATCCTGACGCACAAGTCACGATTGGCCCTGTTATTGATAACGGTTTTTTTTATGACTTTGCTTATAAAGACGGTTTTTCAGAAGGTGATTTAGCCAAGATTGAAAAAAATATGAATCACTTGGTTAAGCAAAATCTTAAGATTGAGCGTAGTGAAATGGGTCGTGATGAAGCGGTGCAATTTTTTAAAGACAAGGGTGAATACTACAAGGCTGAGATCATTGAGTCGATTCCTGCAGATCAAACACTATCATTATATCAACAAGGTGATTTTATTGATCTTTGTCGCGGTCCTCACGTGCCATCAACGGCTAAATTAAAAGCCTTTAAATTAATGAAGTTAGCCGGTGCATACTGGCGCGGTGATTCTAACAATGAAATGCTACAACGTGTATATGGTACGGCTTGGGCAAGTAAAGATGATCTTAAAGACTACTTGTATCGTTTAGAAGAAGCTGAAAAGCGCGACCATCGAAAGATTGGTAAAACACAAGATTTGTTTCATATGCAAGAAGAGGCTCCAGGAATGGTGTTTTGGCATGAAAAAGGCTGGACCTTGTATCAAATTGTTGAACAATACATGCGTTCAGTGTTTAGAGATAATGATTACAAAGAGGTGCACACGCCACAGTTAATTGATAGAACGCTTTGGGAAAAATCAGGCCATTGGGATAAGTTTGGCGATGCGATGTTTACTACCAGCAGTGAAAATCGAGACTATGCGGTTAAGCCGATGAACTGCCCAGCGCACATTCAAATTTACAATCAAGGCTTAAAATCGTACCGTGATTTACCACTGCGTTTAGCCGAGTTTGGGTCATGCCACCGTAACGAGCCATCAGGCACACTCCACGGTATTATGCGCGTGCGTAATTTTGTACAAGACGATGGTCATATCTTTTGTACAGAAAATCAAATTCAAGATGAAGTTTCAACTTTTATTGATTTAACCTTTGATGTTTACAAGAATTTTGGTTTTGAAAATGTTGACATTAAGCTTTCTACTCGCCCTGAGAAGCGTGTGGGTTCGGACGAGGTGTGGGATCGTGCAGAAGCGTCGTTAGCAGAAGCGTTGGATGCTAAAGGCATTAAGTGGGAATTGCAAGAAGGCGAAGGAGCGTTCTATGGCCCGAAAATTGAATTTGTGCTCAAAGACTGCCTAGATCGTGAGTGGCAATGTGGCACGTTACAGGTTGATTTTTCAATGCCAGAGCGCCTTGATGCGCATTACATTGCTGAAGATAATTCTAAACAAACGCCAGTTATGTTGCACCGTGCAATTGTAGGATCGCTAGAAAGATTTGTGGGTATTTTGATTGAACATTATGAAGGTGCGTTTCCATCTTGGTTGGCGCCAATCCAAGCGGTTATTTTAAATATTTCTGAAAAACAACACGATTTTGTTGCTAATGTTGAGAAAAAGTTAAAAAAACAAGGACTTAGAGTGATTTCGGACTTGCGAAATGAGAAGATAGGCTTTAAAATACGCGAGCACTCCATGCAACGTTACCCCTACATTTTGGTTGTAGGTGGACGAGAAATGGAGAACGATGAGATTTCAGTACGTAAACGTGGCGGTGAGGATTTAGGCTCTATGTCGATAGAAGCGTTTGTTAAATTAGTAAAAGAGGATTAATTATTAAAAAACCATATAAAGTAAAAATTCGAATTAATGACTATATTAAAGTTTCAGAAGTTCGATTAATTGATGCTAACGGCGAACAGGCTGGTGTTGTAAATATAAATCAAGCAAAAGAGATGGCAAAAGATGCTGGACTAGACTTGGTTGAAGTGTCACCTAACGCTGAACCACCTGTTTGTAAGATTATGGATTTTGGTAAATTTTTATACGAACAAAAGAAACAACTGAGTGATCAGAAAAAGAAACAAAAGAAAACCCAAGTTAAAACCATTAAATATCGTCCAGGCACCGAAGAAGGTGATTACCAAATTAAATTCAGAAATTTGGTTAAGTTTTTAGATAATGGTGATAAGGTTAAAGTAAGTATTTGGTTCCGTGGACGCGAAATGCAACACAGAGAACTGGGCATGGAAATGCTAGACAGAATTGAGAAAGATACAGAAGAATTTGCCAATGTAGAGCAAAAGGCAAAGATGGAGGGTCGTCAGCTAGGCATGATGCTGGCACCCAAATCAAAGAAGAAGTAACAAGCTTAGATTATGCTGCGTTATTTGATTTTGCCGTACCTAAACGTACTGTCTGCGGTCAAATGCCTTGCCTAATCAAAACCTTGTCACTTCTTTTATAAAGGAATGGTGAAATTTAGATTTCAAACATTTTTTTATTTTTAATAATGCTATTTTTTATAAATAGCAAATATGTCCAAAGGACAAGGAGTAAATTATGCCGAAGATAAAAACCAATCGAGGTGCTGCGAAGCGCTTCAAAAAAACTGCCAGTGGCGGTTACAAATGTAAACACTCTCACTTGCGTCATATTTTGACAAAGAAGAGTACTTCTAGAAAACGTAGCTTACGTTCACCAGACACTGTTGAAAAGGCAGATGTACCGATGGTTCGTAAAATGTTACCGTATAGTTAATAGAGATAGGAAAATGGCAGAGTATTCAAGAGGGTGTGCAGGCGCCACGCTAACATTAGAAAATTTAAGAAGCTAAGCCTATTAACGGTGCAAGATCAAGGTCTTACCGGGTGGCTAAGCAAGCGATGTAATCAAGCGTGCCAATATGCGTAACGTGGATCCGTCGTCAAGCGTCGTGCAGTCGTAGCTTGGATTGTTCGGATTACGCGTGAGAGACGGATAACCCGCTAGGCATC
>GG730004.1 GCA_000205985.2 uncultured Candidatus Thioglobus sp.
TTTTTTCGTACGACTGTCCTGACCACGCACACTTATGTTTCTCGTCAAGCTTTACGTAAATGGCTTAAAGGTGAAACACTACCTTCACCAACACGTTTACCTACAATTGCAGAGTTATTAAAAATTGACCTTGCTTGGCTGGCAACAGGTAAAGGTGAAATGCGCAACATAAATGCCAAAGTATCTAATACAAGTTCTTTACAACAAGTGCCGTTTTCTTTAAATGTTAACGAAGTAAATTTATTAAAAAACTATCGAAAACTCTCTACTGAAACACAAAAACTATTCTCTGATCTTTTTAGCAATCTAACAGTCATTAAATCTTAAAATTTATAATAAAAAATGATATTTTTTAAACGGAAATCGCTGACAACATGGTCACCAAATACACCAAGTTGAATTTTTAAAATCCTTTAGTGGCAACATACTAACTTCAGACTAGGATTCGATCTCTGCCTTTCGATTTCTTTACAACTTTTTTTTATTAATAGCTGTTTTCATTATAAAATTCAATAAAAAAGTTTAACTACATTTTCACTACATCTATCATAAATATAGTTAAATACAGGCAGTGACAATTTCAAAAACCCTTATACAGCGCTGTATTTAACTGTACAATACATTGAAAACAGGATTCAAATCCCTGTCCCTCCACCATTACTGCTTAGAACAACTAAAATATAATGCCAAAAATTCGCTACACCATCTCAGGCATTACCAAAGACGGACAAAAATTCAGACCGAGCGATTGGACCGAGCGTTTAGTCTGTATTCAGCCTGAACAATTAAAGCGCTACAACGGGCACCTAAAGATTAAGAAGATTAATGGCATTAAATCCATCGTATTTGACGATCAGCTGGAGTATGCCTGCTCATTCACTTACGAACGCATCCTTTCTTTTGCCAAAACTAATCACTTAAACGTTACTCAAGAAATAATTGAAGACGATAAATAGCTCGTACTAATCAACATAAGGGCCGTGCTGATAGATCGGCTGATGATGCGGCAAACCGCAACAAAACATAAATTCACTGTCTGTCTTTGCTTGGATAGATAAATTCTGCTCTTCATCGGCTTTAATCAGTAACGATTCGGTTGAGCTAAGTGTCTCGCCCGCCAAAATAATATCACCTGATAACGCATAAATAACTGCATTAAGCCCTTGATTAATATAGATTTGGTATTGTTTATTTTGTTCGAGATTTACATGCTGATAAGTAATATTTGTATGCAATTCAATCGGCGATCCCTCGCCAACAATCGTCCGACAATAGCCACCTTCAAAAGTAGTGACGGGCAAATTTTTACTTAAAACCTGTTGATAACTGGGCTTGGTTGTTTTTAAATGCTTGGGCAAATTAATCCACAGCTGAATACCGACACTCTGATCTTCTGTTGCCGGTATTTCTGAATGCACTATGCCTGATCCTGCACAAAACACCTGAGCCCCACCTTTACTAACAAAGGCATCATTACCTAAATTGTCTTTATGGTGCATGCCACCGGTCAACATATAGGTAATCGCCTCAAAGCCACGATGAGGGTGGTCTGGAAAGCCGTGTCCAGCAGAAACATTAAAATGATCCCACAATACAAACGGATCAAAATTCATTCGTTGCGATATTGGAAATAGTCGATTAACAACCACACCATCGCCTTCGAGTGTTTCTTGCAGATAAGCTTTAGTCAACATATCCAAATTTTCTTGTAAATCGTGCATTATTCATACTACAATATTAGCATGATTATCGGCATTACACAAGAAATAAAAACTCATGAATATCGCGTTTCATTAACCCCTTTAGGGGCTAAGGCCTTGATTGACCTTGGTCACGAAGTCCTGATTCAATCCAATGCAGGTGCCGAGGTTGGTTTTTCTGATCAAGACTATCAAATGGCTGGTTCAAGTATTGTTAGCTCAGCTGAATCTGTATTTAGTCAAGCTGACATGATTGTTAAAGTCAAAGAGCCTCAGGCTAACGAATGCAAATTACTCAATAAAAATCAAATATTGTTCACTTATTTGCATCTAGCCGCTGACCCGCAACAAACTGATTTATTACTTAAATCTGCTGCCACTTGTATTGCTTACGAAACCATCACTGACGACAACGGACGCTTGCCACTATTGCAACCAATGAGCGAAATTGCCGGAAGAATGTCGATTCAATCTGGCGCACACCATTTAGAAAAAACTCAAGGCGGTTCTGGTGTGTTACTCAGTGGCGCAACTGGAGTAGAAAATGCAAAAGTACTAGTGTTAGGCGGTGGCGTGGTTGGCATGAATGCGGCCAAAGTAGCGCTTGGTATGGGATCACAAGTTACCATACTCAATCGATCACTCTCAAAACGACTGGTCAAATTTCAACAAAAATTCCCAGATAAATTATCAATTGATTTATCCAATCAAAGCAATATCGAACACCAACTAAAAACGGCTGATTTAGTTATTGGTGCAGCACTCGTTGCAGGCGCATCAGCGCCAAAATTGATCTCTAGAAATATGCTTAAACTCATAAAGAAAGGTTCAGTATTAGTCGATGTATCGATTGACCAAGGTGGTTGTTTTGAAACTTCAACGGTCACCACTCACGATAAACCCACGTATGTAGTGGATGGCATTATTCATTATTGCGTTGGAAATATGCCCGGTGCAGTTGCACAAACAGCTACTTTAGCGCTTACCAATGCCACGTTGCCTTACATTTTAAACATTGCCAATAAAGGTTACCAACAAGCCTTGCTTGATGATCAAAATCTAATGAATGGTTTAAATATACACCATAGCAAAGTTACTCATCAGGCCGTTGCTGATAGTTTGGGCCATCAGTATTATCCAGCCAAAAATTTACTGTAAAAATTAAACGCCGTATTGATCTCGGTAAGTTTCAATACGACTGATTAAACCCTTATCATTGCCTTGCTTTAAATAATCGATTAGGTGTGATAAGTTAATAATACTGAGCACGGTAATACTGAAATTTTGTTCCACTTCTTGAATGGCTGATTGTTCGCTTTTGCCCTTCTCTTGGCGATCCACTGCCACAATGACACCTTTTGCCGTTGCGCCATTCGCAGCAATAATATCCATTGCTTCACGAATGGCTGTGCCGGCAGTAATCACATCGTCAATAATTAGAACATCACCTTCCAGTGCGTGACCAACAATGTCGCCACCCTCTCCATGAGTCTTGGCTTCTTTTCGATTAAAACTATACGGAACGTTTCGATTAAAACTATCATTCAGTGCCATTGCCGTAGCCGTAGCCAGTGGGATCCCCTTGTAAGCTGGGCCAAATAATACATCAAACTCTAGGCCACTTTTCTCAATAGCCGTGGCATAAAATCCACCTAATTTAGACAAATGCTCGCCGGTATTAAACATGCCAGCATTGAAAAAATAAGGACTAACCCGGCCAGATTTAAGCGTAAATTCACCAAATTTTAACGCGCCTATTTCAAGCATAAAATCTACAAAGTCTTTTTGATACTGTTCCATACAACCCTTCTAAATCATTAAAATATTTTCGATGAAGAGAATTATAACGGCTAATGTCAACGGAATTCGTGCAGCTGAGAGAAAAGGTTTTTTTGATTGGATGAAAACTCAAAATGCAGATGTTGTTTGCGTGCAAGAAATTAAAGCCCAAGAAGACCAACTCGATGATAAATTCTATCCAAAAGGCATACACACTTATTACAAACCTGCCGAGCGTAAAGGCTATAGTGGTACGGGCTTATACTGTAAAGACAAACCAGATCGAGTAATCTTTAGCCCTTGGGAAGATATTGATTTTGAAGGTCGCTTTATACAAGCAGATTTTAGAAATCTCAGCGTGATATCCATCTATATTCCTTCAGGCTCATCCAAACAAGAACGACAAGATTATAAGATGAATTTTATGATTGAACGCTTCATGCCTTATCTTAAAAAATTACAAGAAGACGGACGTCAATACATTGTTTGCGGTGATATTAATATCGTGCATAAGGAAATTGATATTAAAAATTTTGCTAGCAATAAAAACCATTCGGGCTGCTTGCCAGAAGAGCGCGCTTGGATGGAGCAACTTTTTACTGAAGCTAAATTTATCGATGCTTTTAGGGAGGTTAATCAAGAAAAACATCAATACACTTGGTGGTCAAATCGTGGTCAAGCTTGGGCGAATAATACGGGTTGGCGCATTGACTATCAAATTCTTAGTGCTAACCTCAAGGACACGCCACAACGAGTTGAAATTTATAAAAATGAGCGCTTTTCTGACCATTCTCCGCTTATCATTGACTACAATTTATGAGCACTACTCTTAGAAAAATTCAAAGTTTTGTTCGACGCTCTGGACGCCTCACTGAAGGACAAAAAGCTGGATTGAATGATTTCTGGCCAGATTTTGGCATTGACTTACCCAAGGGCTTGATTGATTTTGACCGTTTGTTTAAAAAAACTCAACCCATCACATTGGAAATCGGCTTTGGCAATGGTGATAGCCTGCTAGAAATGGCCATTGTAGCGCCTAATCAAAACTTTTTAGGCATCGAGGTTTATGAGGCCGGTGTCGGACGACTTATTAACGAAGCCCACAAACACCAACTCACTAATTTAAAAATCATCAAAGCCGATGCAGTCGAAGTACTCAAACATCATATTAAAGACAATAGTTTTGAGACTTTTCAGCTGTTCTTTCCAGACCCATGGCATAAGAAAAAACACCACAAACGTCGCATCGTGCAAACAGTTTTCTTAGATTTAATTTCAAATAAGCTTCAAGATGGTGGCACAATACACATAGCAACGGATTGGGAAAACTACGCGCAACACATGATGGAAACACTGGAAGATCACACTCACTTTAAAAACGCCCTAGGTGCCCATACCTATTCAGTAAGACCTAAACATCGGCCAATTACTAAATTCGAACGCCGAGGCGAACGATTAAGTCACGGCGTTTGGGATTTAATTTTTATTAAGGAGTAATTATGTTGTTTCCTTTATTCGTTATCGTGACATTGCTTGAAATTTATGTTTTAGTTTCTGTCGGTGAATCCATTGGTGGGTTTTCTACGGTTATGCTAGTAGTTATAACTGCGCTGATTGGATCCACCTTGCTTAAACAACAAGGTTGGTCAACCATGGCCAAGGCTCAACAGGCCATGGCTAATGGCCAAACTCCTGCCTTTGAAATGCTTGAGGGGGTGGTAATTTTAATTTCTGGTGTTTTACTGCTAACGCCCGGATTTATCACCGATACTGTTGGCTTGTTAGGACTAATGCCTTGGTCAAGAACTTATTTTATTGACCAAATACTTACAAAAAATGCTTCAAAGGTATTTTCTAAAAATAACGCTGTTTTTATCCACAAAACGCAATCAAATAGCGATAAGAAACAAAACAAAAAAGACACCCTTGAAGGTGAATTTTGGGAAGATTAGCAAACCCTAAGCACAACACACTGGATGACTGGCTAAAATGGCAGGAATCACTGCACACCAAAGAGATTGATCTTGGACTTGATCGAATCAAAAAAGTTTACCAACGGCTCTTCCCTAAAGGGGTCCCATTTAAAGTAATTAGTGTTGCTGGCACTAACGGCAAAGGCTCAACCATTGCTTTTATTGCTAGTATCTACAGCCAATCAAACCTTAAAGTGGCTAAATTCACTTCTCCTCACCTGTTTGAGTACAACGAACGTTTTACCATCAATAGCAAGCAAGCAAGTGATGAACAAATTTGCCATGCTTTTGAAACAATTGAAGAACTCAGAAATGACACGTCGCTTACTTATTTTGAATTTTCAACATTAGCTGCACTGGTTATATTTTCACTTGAAAAAGTGGATATTGCCATTTTAGAAGTGGGCCTAGGGGCTAGACTTGACTCGGTCAATACGGTTGATTCAGACATTAGTGTAATTACCAACATTGATATTGATCATGTTGAATATTTAGGAGATACACGCGAACTCATTGGTTTTGAAAAAGCAGGCATCATGCGTAGCAATAAACCGTGTATTTGTGGTGATGTCAACCCGCCAAAATCACTAATAAAGCATGCAAAAAGTATTAACGCATCTCTAATATTAGTTGACTCCCCTTACTTGGGAGAAACACACTTAAAAGGCGATCATCAAAAACAAAATGCCGCCGTTGCTATAGAAACAATAAAACAACTAAGCACGATTTTTCCCGTAACTCAAAAACAAATCACCCAAGGTATCAAGCAAGCAAGTTTGCCAGGACGTTGGCAATTAAAAATCATCAACGACAAAACCATTATTTTTGACGTGGCTCACAACGTGGCTGCAACCCAAGCTTTAGCAAATGAATTATCAAAAAAAGATACGTCAACACTTGCAATATTTTGCGCACTTAAAAATAAAAATATCGATGCAATGATTGATAAAATAAAACCGGTCATTAGCCAATGGCTACTAGTACCATTAAACGCTGATCGAGCCATTTCAATTCAAGAATTAAGCAAAAAATTCAACTTATCTGACAAAATTAAAGCTTGCGATAACATGAACAGTGCAGTCCAATATGCCTTAAACAGTGCCCAATTTCAACGAGTCGTTATTTTTGGATCTTTTTACACGGTGGCAGATGCCAGTAAAGCATTGAATAAACTACACTGAATAATTAACCTTGTAGGAGTTACGCACCATGCGAAAATCTTGTAAAATCCATGTTATTCCCAAGGAGAAACGATGAACGAGTTTTTTGCAAATATTTGGAACACACTTGACTTACTGGTTTGGTCTGATTGGCTAACCTTTGCTATCTTAGTTGGGTTCTTCATACTTGGAGTCAAGCGTGGACTGGCTAAAGAGCTGATTAATTTGGCTTTTTTAATTTTAGCCATTATTGTTGCTTGGTTTTTCTATCAAGATCTTGCTGTAAGTTCTGCCATTACTTGGCTACTACTTTCGCATCAATCTCATTTAGCCATTGCGTTTGGTGTACTTTTCATTGGTGTTCTGCTCATCAAAAAATTCATGTACAAATTAACAAGTGCATCCTCTACAACGAGTAATCCCTGTGCACTCAATCGAACTTTTGCGTTGTTATTATTTTTTGCGTTTTCAGCGATTATTAGTTGGAACTACTTAGATGCTGTTGCTGGACTTGGCATCATGGAAATGATCATAAGTGATAATTCTGTGCGAATTTCAGTGTCATTTGCCATTGTATTTGTTCTTATTATTGGCTTTTGCTGGCTCCTATCCAAAGCGTTTAACATCTCCATCAATTCAAATCAACCCTGCCTACTGGCACCATTTTTTCAAAAAATATTAAATACATTAAAGGCTTTGGATGTACTCCTGAATGCACGTAATGTTAATAGTACTAAAAATAAAACATTAGGTGGTTTGATTGGCCTAATTAAAGGCAGTCTGTTTATTCTCATTATGGTATTGGTACTCCAAAGTATTAGCTGGATTTCGCAACAATACTACTGGGTTGAAACTAAAGGCGCCCTAAGATCTTTTCAGGATATAGCTACCGACATCAAGCCTGAATTATCTCAGTATTTATTATTTATCGAAGTCGAATAAGGAAATAAATTATGTGCGGTATTGTTGGCATTCTATCCACCACTAAAAAAGACACGGCTCTTTACATCTACGATGCATTAACCATTTTGCAACATCGTGGCCAAGATGCGGCCGGCATTGTTACTTCGCACAAAGGTCGTTTCTATATGCGTAAATCAAATGGATTGGTTAAAAATGCCTTTAGAACTAAACACATGACAAAACTTCCAGGTGACATGGGCATTGGCCATGTGCGCTATCCAACCGCAGGAAGCTCATCAGGCGCAGAAGCACAACCTTTTTATGTTAACTCGCCTTACGGCATTGCTTTTGCTCATAATGGAAATTTAACCAATACTGGACAATTGGCTAAAGAATTATTCGAACAAGACCTTCGCCACATCAACACCAATTCAGACTCAGAAATTTTGCTTAACGTTTTTGCCAGTGAATTAACCAAATTAAAAAAACAACGCATTGATGAAAAAGATATTTTTGATTCCGTGTCTCAGGTGCATAAGCGAGTACGCGGCGCATACGCCACCATTGGAATGATTCCTGGCTATGGCATTTTCGGCTTTCGTGATCCGAATGGCATTCGCCCACTTATTCTTGGTAAGCGTACCACCAAAGGTGGAACCAAGCACATGCTCGCTTCAGAAAGCGTAGCACTCACGGCACTAGGGTACAAAATTGCCCGCGACATAGAACCTGGTGAGGCCGTTGTCATTGACAGAGAAGGTAATATATTTACCCAACAATGTGCCGACAATGCCAAATATTCACCTTGTATATTTGAATTTGTCTACTTTGCTCGACCAGATTCGGTGATTGACAATATATCTGTGTATAAATCACGCCTTAGAATGGGGCAACGTCTCGCTTCTAAAATTCAAAAAGAATGGAATGTTGATGATATTGATATAGTTATCCCTATCCCCGACACTTCCAGAGTGGCTGCCTTGCAACTGGCACAAGACTTAAAAGTAAAATACTCTGAGGGTTTAATTAAAAACCGCTACATTGCCCGTACTTTTATCATGCCTGGACAAAAGCAACGTAAAAAATCAGTACGTCAAAAGCTCAGCGCTATCGAGTTGGAATTTAAAGGCAAAAACGTTCTGTTGGTTGATGACTCAATCGTGCGTGGCACCACCAGCGAGCAAATTGTACAAATGGCGCGTGATGCCGGTGCTAATAAAGTGTTTTTTGCCTCTGCGGCTCCGCCAGTGCGTTACCCGAATGTATATGGCATTGACATGGCTAGCGAAAAAGAATTCATTGCGCATGACAAAGATACCGATCAAATTTGTCAGGCCATCGGTGCTGACAAACTGATCTATCAAGATTTAGACGATTTGATTTGGTGTGTACAACAGGGTAATAAAGACATTAAAGAATTTGACTGCTCTTGTTTTAATGGTCAATACATAACCAATGATATTGATAAAAACTACTTGGATCAAATTGAAGCAATAAGGTCTGATGTTGCCAAACAAAAAAATAACACTCTTGAAACTTCTGAATTAATTTGTAATGATGTAGAATAGCGTCATTTAATCATTAACACTCAACGCATGAAAGATTTAAGCTTCGATACCAAGGCCATTCGTGAAGGCTATCGAACCACACAGGAACAAGAGCACTCAGAGGCCATATTTTTAACCTCTAGTTTTGTCTTTGATTCCGCCGAACAAGCGGCCAATCGTTTCTCTAAAGAAGAGCCCGGGAATATCTACGCACGATTCACCAATCCAACGGTTGATGCTTTTGAGAAAAGACTAGCCGCACTTGAAGGAGCTGAAGCTTGCGTAGCAACTGCAAGTGGCATGTCTGCAATCTTTGCAGCCATCATGGCACTGGTTAAATCGGGTGATCACATCGTTGCTTCACGTAACATGTTCGGCACTTCCATCGTCTTATTAAACACGATTGTTGCTAAATTTAAAATTGAGATCAGCTACGTTGACTTGAGCAATCTGTCTCAATGGCAATCTGCTATTCAAGACAACACCAAATTGTTCTTATTAGAAACCCCATCCAATCCATTGGGTGAAGTGGTGGATATTACTGCACTCAGCAAAATTACCAAATCGAACAACATTCTTTTAGCGGTTGACAACGCGATACTAAGCCCCGCGTTACAAAACCCAATTACACTAGGTGCTGATATCGTTATTCACTCAGCCACTAAATACATTGATGGT
Organism: uncultured Candidatus Thioglobus sp.; assembly: GCA_000205985.2. Classification (GTDB taxonomy): domain Bacteria; phylum Pseudomonadota; class Gammaproteobacteria; order PS1; family Pseudothioglobaceae; genus SUP05. The sequence continues at coordinate 9,741 of GG730004.1, forward strand.
CAAGGGCGCTGTTTGGCGGGTGCCGTAGCGAGTAACTCACAAATTATTGAACAAGTTCACAGCTTTACTCGAGCAACTGGGCCAAGCCTTAGTGCTTTCAATGCGTGGATCGTATTAAAAGGACTTGAAACATTAAGCATTAGAATGAAAGCGCATTGTAAAAATGCACTTAAATTAGCCAATTGGTTAGATAAGCAAGATCAAGTAAAAAAAGTTCATTACTTAGGACTAGAATCGCACCCTAATCATGCACTGGCTAAAACTCAGCAGTCTGACTTTGGTGGCATCGTTTCGTTCGAAATTAATGGAGGAAGAGAACAGGCTTTTAAAGTAATTAATGGTGTGAAAATACTCTCCATTACTGCAAACTTGGGTGATACAAAATCTACCATCACTCACCCTGCTTCAACCACTCACGGTCGTTTGACCAACGAAGAAAGACAGGAGGCTAACATTACCGAAGGCCTGATTCGAATTTCAGTTGGCTTAGAAGATGTGAATGATGTGATTGACGATATAAGCAAAGCTCTTTTGGTATAATTTTCAATAAACATAATAAGGTTGTAATATGCAAAACTCTTTTTCCTATGAAGAATTAATTAAATGTGGCAATGGGGAATTGTTTGGTCCTGGCAACGCACAACTGCCCCAACCACCCATGCTAATGCTTGACCGTATTACTAATATTTCAAAAGAAGGTGGCGAGTACGGTAAAGGTGAAATCATTGCTGAGCTTGATGTTAATCCAGATTTATGGTTTTTCAAATGTCACTTTAATGAAGACCCAGTCATGCCTGGTTGTTTAGGTGTGGATGCCATGTGGCAACTGATTGGTTTTTACCTTGGCTGGCTGGGTGGCCCTGGTCGAGGTCGTGCATTGGGCTCTGGCAAAATTAAGTTCACAGGCCAAGTTCTGCCAACGGCTAAAAAAGTAACTTACAGAATTAATCTATCTCGCATCATTGCTCGAAAACTTTACATGGGTGTTGGCGATGCCACCATGGAAGTTGATGGCAAAATTATCTATGAAGCCATTAATCTAAAAGTAGGCTTATTTACCGACACGAGTGCTTTCTGATGAACAGAGTTGTTGTTACAGGAATGGGTATTGTTTCCAGTTTAGGTGGCAACTGTAAAGAAGTTTTAGAGTCTTTAAAAACAGCTAAATCTGGCATTAAGTTTGATGAAACCTATGCCGAAATGGGGCTCAGATCACAAGTATCTGGCGCCGTTGCTGAAGTGGACTCAAGTGATATTATCGATCGAAAAATGAAGCGTTTTATGGCCGATGCTGCCATTTATAACGCGGTCGCATTAGATGAGGCCATCAAGCAATCAGGTCTTACTGAAGAACAAGTCTCCAATCCTCGTACTGGGCTAATCACGGGTTCTGGCGGTGCTTCTAATCAAAATGTAGTTGAGGCTGCCGACATCTTAAGGGAAAAAGGCATTAAACGCGTTGGCCCTTATCGAGTTCCTCGAACCATGGGTTCGACCACTTCAGCCTGCCTATCGACCATGTTCAAAATTAAAGGCATTAACTATTCAATCAGCTCTGCCTGCTCTACTAGCGCACACTGCATTGGCAATGCCATGGAGCAAATCCAAATGGGCAAACAAGATGTTGTGTTTGCCGGTGGTGGTGAAGAGTTAGACTGGTCGCTCACCATGTTGTTTGATGCCATGGGCGCTTTGTCTTCCAAATACAATGAAACACCTGAAAAGGCATCTCGTGCTTACGATACCGATCGTGATGGCTTTGTTATTTCTGGTGGTGGTGGTGCTTTAGTGCTTGAATCGCTAGAGCACGCAGAGGCTCGCGGTGCAACCATTCTTGCTGAGCTAACCGGCTACGGTGCTACGTCCGATGGCTTTGACATGGTTGCTCCTTCAGGCGAAGGCGCTAAACGCTGTATGGAGCTTGCCATCTCAACGGTTGATGGTCCAATTGATTACATCAATGCACACGGCACTTCAACTCCAGTAGGAGATGCTAAGGAGCTTGGTGCAATTAAAGAAGTGTTTGGTGACAAATGTCCAAACGTTGGCTCCACTAAATCTCTCTCTGGACATGCACTAGGTGCAGCCGGTGTTAATGAAGCTATTTATTCACTACTGATGTTAGAAAATAATTTCATGGCAGAATCCGTCAACATTGAAAACCTTGATGAAGCTGCTGATGGTATTCCCGTGGTGCAAGCAACGACCATTCAGTCACTCAATCGTGTAATGTCTAACAGCTTCGGTTTCGGTGGAACGAACGCTTGCTTAGTGTTTGAGAAATTTAAGCAATAGAAGTATAAGCTCAAAAAATTACTACCAACTCATGACAACACAACCCTTAGCGAGTATTTTGTTCGTGTTGTAAGGAGGGTTATGAAAAATTCGAGGGAGCATATATTCTAATATGTGACCAAGCATTTTTTTGCAATCCAACGCCACAAAAAGACAAAATACGAAGTTAAGGTCGAGAGTCGATTTCTTGCTTCTCTTTTTCCGATGGCAGCAAATCCTCTTTGGTGATGCCCATGGTAAGAATCATTGAACTGGCCACGTAGATAGAAGAATACGTACCAATAATCACGCCAATCAGTAATGCCAAAGCAAAGCTGTGAATAATCTCACCGCCCAAGAAGAACAATGCCAGCAACACTATCAAGGTCGTTACTGAGGTCATGATAGTTCTGGATAGAGTTTGATTAAGGGCGCCATTAATAATTTTTTCAGGATCAACGTGACGAGTGGATAAGAAATTTTCACGAATTCGATCAAATACCACAATGGTATCATTGAGCGAATAGCCGATCACTGCTAGAATAGCGGCAAGCACGGTTAAATCAAACTCAATTTGCAGTAATGAAAAAATACCCAAGGTTATGATCACATCATGCATCAATGCCGATATTGAACCCAGAGAAAAACGGTATTCAAAGCGAAAAGCCACGTAAATCAAAATACCGATCAGCGCATAAAGCATTGCCAAACCACCATCATTGGTTAACTCTTCACCAACCTTAGGTCCTACGAATTCAACTCGTCGGATATCAACATCATCACCCAATAAACGAATAATTTTTGTACTTAATTTTGCACTTGAAATTGCTTGAGGCTCTAAACGAATTAAAATCTCATTGGTGGAGCCGAAATATTGAACATTGGCACCTTTGAATTTTGCATCACTCAAAGTGTCTCTTACCTTGCTCAAATCAACTGATTTTTTATAGCCCACTTCAATCAAAGTGCCGCCAGTAAAATCAATACCAAACTTCAATCCTTGCGTTGCTAATGAGAATATAGATACAGCAATCAACACCACAGAAAAAACAATCGCATAAGTGCGTTTTCCAACAAAATCAATCGTAGGGACGTTCAAAGCCTTCATATCGATAACTCCTGCAGTTTTTTACCACCATAAATCTTATTCACAATCGCCCTTGAAACAACAATCGCGGTGAACATCGAAGTGACAATACCAATGGATAAAGTAATGGCAAATCCCTTAATAGGGCCTGTGCCAAAACTAAACAACACCAGTGATGCAATCAGCGTAGTGATGTTTGCATCAGCCAATGGTAAGCAGGGCTTTATCGTAACCACTCGAGATTGCTTTTTGAATATTACTATCAGTGCCGAGCTCTTCTTTAATGCGCTCAAAAATAAGCACGTTGGCATCCACTGCCATGCCTACTGTGAGCACAATACCGGCAATACCTGGCAAAGTTAATGTGGCCTGCAAAAGCGACAACACGGCAACAATCATCACCAAATTAAGCGTAAGCGCCACATTGGCTACCATGCCAAACACGCGATAACGCACTGCCATAAACAACAGCACTAGTACAAACCCTGCAATCACTGACAACACGCCTTTTTTAATGTTGTCTGCACCTAAGCTTGGCCCAATAGTGCGTTCCTCAATAATTTCAATGGGTGCAGAAAGCGAACCCGCTCTGAGTAATAATGCCAGATTACGCGCTTCACGCGCACTGTCTATGCCGGTAATTTGAAAACGATTTGAAAACGTACCTTGGATGGTTGCTGCATTAATAACATCTTTAGTGGTACTGCGCTTCTTAACCGTTTTTCCATTTTCAATGACTGTTTCAACCTTATTTTCAATAAAAATAACCGCCATACGGTGGTGCAGGTATTTTTTAGTCGTGTCAAGCATGGCTCGACCACCAGCATTGTCCAAAGTAATGCTAACCATAGGAGTACTGTTTTCCTGGTCAACACCGCTAGCAGCACCAGTAATGTTCTCACCCATGGCAATCACTCTGGTTTTTAACAGCAGTGGGCGCCCGTCTTTAAAATAATAAAGTTTTGAACCAATCGGCGTTCTGCCAGACTGAATGGCGGTTTGTGGGTCGTTCTTTTCATCCACCAATCTAAATTCTAGTGTTGCTACTGCACCTAAAATCTCTTTGGCTCTGGCCGTATCTTGCACGCCTGGCAATTGCACCACAATACGCTCTTTCCCTTGCTGTTGAATAATCGGCTCAGCCACGCCTAATTCATTCACTCGGTTTCTGAGTGTGGTAATATTTTGCTTCAATGCACTCTGCTTAGCTTCTTTTTGCGCCCTGTCGCTAATACCAACATTGATAAGCAATTCATCTTGATTATCAGTTTCAAGAATCACCAAATCACTGAGTTCTGAATTAATTAAATCAACAGCCTTGTTTTTTAAATCAACCTGTTTAAATCGAATAGCAATACTGTCGCCTTCTTTTTTAATACTCTTATACAAACGATCAGCACGCAAAATAGTACGCAACTCATTGTAGGATTTATCAATTGACATTGCCAATACGGCTTCCATATCAACCTCAAGTAAGAAATGCACGCCGCCTCTAAGGTCTAAGCCTAACGACATGGCCTTACCGCCTAAATCAGCCAACCACAATGGAACCGATGGCGCTAAATTTAGTGCCGTTACGTAATTACGGCCCAACCCTGTTTTAAGAAAATCTTTAGCTAAAAGTTGATTAGCCGTATCATTAAAACGAACTAAAATTCTACGATTGGACAATGCGGCTGATTTATAAGAAACGCCCTTGTCTTTAAGAATAGTTTCAACTTTCCCTAAATCGGTTTGAGCAATTGCTGCATCACCTGCGCTCGATATCTGTACCGCTAAGTCTGAACCAAAAATATTGGGCAGAGCGTACAAAGAGGCAAGTAATAAGAAAAAAGCAATTAATGCGTTTTTCAAACCGGAGTAATGATTCATAATCTATGATAAATTGAGTATTATTGTTTAAATTTTAGCACTACCTTTTGGTAATTTTTGGTTAATGCCTTGTTTTTGCACTTTCACCACCACATCCTTTGCAATCTCTAAAGTTGCAAACGACTCATCCACCGACATCACCTTCCCAATCACACCACCATTGGTTACTATTTCATCGCCTTTTTTTAGCTCAGACAACAAATTTTTGTGCTCTTTGGCGCGTTTTTGCTGTGGCCTGATGAGTAAAAAATACATCAACACAAACATAACTGCCAAAAATGGCAGCCCACCTAACGATCCCGCACCTGCTAATTCTACACCTTCAGCGTAAGCCGGTGATATAACTAAATCTAATAAACTCATATTTAACTCCTATTAATTAATAATGTCTAAGCCACCCATGTAGCTTTGTAAAACAGATGGTATTTTAATACTCCCATCCGCTTTTTGGTGGTTTTCTAACACAGCCACCAACGTTCTTCCGACTGCTAAACCCGAACCGTTAAGCGTATGCAGCAATTCACTTTTATTAGTCTCAGGGTTTTTCCATCTAAGCTGTAAACGTCTTGCTTGAAAATCTTCAAAACAAGAACAAGAAGAAATCTCACGATAAGCATCTTGCCCAGGCAACCACACCTCTAAATCGTAGGTTTTAGCAGCACTAAACCCCAAATCACCCGCACATAGGACCACTTTACGATACGGCAACTCCAGCGCCTGTAAGATGCCTTCAGCATGGGCCGTGAGCTCTTCTAATGCTTGATACGAATCCTGTGCTTTAACCACTTGCACCAATTCCACCTTTTCAAACTGATGCTGACGAATCAAGCCTCTGGTGTCTTTTCCATAAGCACCGGCTTCAGAACGGAAACTTGGCGTATGTCCAACAAATTTAAGTGGCAAGTCATCCTCTTTAACAATTGTATCACGCACCATGTTAGTGATTGGCACCTCGCCCGTTGGGATTAAATAAAGCGTCTTAGCGTCGCCTTCTTCTCCGTGCAAATGAGTTTTAAACAAATCCGCTTCAAATTTTGGCAATTGACCCGTGCCGGTTAATGATTCAGCATTCACCAAATAAGGCACGTAAGCTTCAACATAGCCATTTACTTCCACATGTTGATCCAACATAAATTGAGTCAAAGCACGATGCAGTCGTGCAATCTTGCCTGTCATCACTGAAAAACGCGCACCAGATATCTTAACCGCTGTTTCAAAATCAAGGCCGTATGCTTCACCTAAATCAACGTGATCTTTAGCTTCAAAATCATACTGCCCTGGCTCACCCCATTTGGACACTTCCACATTGTCATCTTCAGAATTACCCCTAGGCACTGATTCATGCGGAATATTCGGCATGGCCATAACAATGTCACTAATCTGAGACTGAATATTTTGCAATTCGGATTTTGCCTCATCCAACTGATCGCCTAAATCTGAAACGGCCTCCAATAATGGCTTAATATCTTCGCCTGATGCCTTGGCTTTTCCAATGGATTTTGACTGCATATTACGCAAATTTTGCAATTCTTGCGTGTTTATTTGATTTTTTTTTCTTTGATTTTCTAAAAATTCTAACTGATTGATATCAAAAGAAAAATTTCTCTTTTTTAACGCTTCTGAAACCGCTTTAATGTCATTTCTTAGTTGCTTTTTACTTAACATTGGTGTATAATGACTTCCTAATATAGATACGCACATTAAAAGAAAAAATGTGTCTACTTTAAAACTTAATTTGGAAATTATACTATGTTCACTACATTCACAGGAAACGATGCTTGCAAACTATTATCTAACGGCGCTCAGTTGGTCGATGTCCGTTCGTCTGCTGAATTTGCTCGTGGTGCATTACCAGATGCAATCAACCTACCATTACAATCAATCATGTCTGCCGACAAGGTGATCAGTCGCGACAAGGCAATTGTTCTTTATTGCGTAACCGGCGCTCGCTCTTCAACGGCTAAAAACTATTTAGTGCAAATGGGCTTTGAAAACGTAAATGACTTAGGCTCTTTCAGAAACTACAACTGCGAATAACTTTAACCCCTTGTGGTGTAAACTAACCACGTGAGAGTTAAAAGTAAGTGGCACAAAACCCAAATTAAAACCATTGATGACATTGCTGGTGCGTTAGCATTCAACTCTTGGCGCATTACCAAAAATCACCTAGAAGACCTTATCAACGAGGCTTTTGTTATTGAAAAAGAACAAGTCTTTGATGTCATTGCAGAGTATTTGTGCTTTCTTATCCAATGCGTTGATAGATTAGTTTTTGACAAACTAAGCACCAAACAACGTCAAGAGCTGATCATTGCTCTAGCCAAACAATCGGCCGATTATTACCAAGAAAATAAAGAGGAACGCATTGGATCAGGTGACCACTGGAAAGATTTCATTCAATTTTACAATTCCAGATCTGAAGATTACGCCAAATACGATTTTACAAATGGTGAACCGAATTACCATTTTTTAAGGTATTTTGGCGAAAAAACCCAAAAAGCCATGACTGATGCAGATGAAAAATGGATCGTACAACAAATGGTTGAAATTCAAGCACCAAAAGCTTTTAAATCAATCAAAAAAAGTGTGGATGATTTAGTTTCAGTCAAACAAATCGTTTCAAAAACTGAGAAAATTGAACGTAAGAAAAATAAAACTACTCGCTCAAAACGCGCCTCAACTCGTAAAGACCAACCCTACAAAAATACTTCTTCGAGCGATCATTTAGTCTAGTTTTCAAATGTTCAGACTTGTAATAGTCACTAATCACCCATAGATAATTCTTAATAACGTAAAAAAAATTAGGAGTTAAATATGATTGTAATGTGCCCAAGCTGTAGTGGCTTAAACAACGTTCCAGAGGCTAAATTAACCGACAACCCAAAATGCGGTAAATGTAAAAATCCCATTTATACTGCTCAACCCATCAACATGACTGGCATGCAACTCACGCGTGCCATTGAAAAAACTGATGAATTACTCGTGGTGGATTTTTGGGCAACGTGGTGTGGCCCATGCCAACAGTTTGCACCCACTTTTAAACAAGTAGCTGCACAACTCGAACCCAAAGCAAGATTTATTAAAATTGAAACTGAGGCCGAACAAGCAATTTCCGCCAAATACAGCATCCGCTCTATTCCAACGTTAGCAATTTTCAAAAATGGCAAGGAAATTGATCGCGTATCCGGCGCACTCAGCACACCAGACTTTAGCAATTGGGTTAATCAATACTTATAGAGCTAAAAAACAATCCATTCGTAAAATTTCCGAAATTTTTATAAAAGTGGGAATAAATATCAATTTATAGGCAAATACTGATCAAAAAATGGCTATTTTTAACTAAATTTATGACTTTTAAATGGTCATTTTGATTATTTCCAAAAAAATTTAGTTCAGAACTATAAAGTCAATCAGTAAACATATAGCGCAAGCCATTGCCTGCAATCTTATTATTATTTAATAAAATAAAATCATACAAATTTATAAACGCACTACATGTTTTTGAATAATCATCCTTATTTTTTAAATCACTTCCTTCTAAATAAATCACCTCATCCCCCAGATGAAGTATAGCTTCCTCCATTAATTTTTCTGCGTTTACAATATCAATAGTAGGATTATTTTTATTAACACTATCCACAACAATCAAATTTAAAGCGTCTAGCATTGGTTCCATCTCCTCTCTTAATAGATACTTTGTTATTTCTAATGAGCCATATTTTTCAGGAAAAAGGTTTTTTACACACAATATCGGATTCTTGTTTTTTAAAACTTTTAATACACCTGTAGTTTCATAGGCAAACCTTACTAGCGCTTCATCGCTTGTTATTGGCAACACCCTTCCAAGGATCAATTGCATATAATTACCAACCTCCTGCTGCATTTCAATTATGCTTGCGCCATTCTTCATTTGTATTTCCATCTTTTGAAGAATCTGTTTGTATATTCTAGGCTCATATTTCTTAATAGCCTCAAATACAGGTATGTTTTTTAATGCTTTTTCTACATCACTTTTATCAAAATCTTTGTATTTAATAGATTTCAAGCTAGAGGGATTAATAACTTTATGAATTACGCTAGCATCTAACATTTCATCAATAGTTGGGTACCAAAAATCATCATGCTTAGCTTTAAACATTTTATCAATAAACCATTGACTTACACCTTGACGCTTATAAATATTTAGGTCTTTTTCTTGTTCGTAGGCCATATCGAAATAAGGCTCAAGCCCCTCGTACGCCATATTATATTGATGAAATCCAATATTTGCACCTTTTGCTAAAAATCGCTTATTGCCAGATATAAATGCTGTCACACATGCAGAATGACACCCTTTGACAGTATATGTATCTAAATTATTAATAAGTATGATTTTAGAAAGCTCCCTTCCTTCATAAATCCATCCTCCGATACTATCAAGAATAATTCCTTTAATATCAGGGTTGTCAGATAGAGTTTTAATTACCTCTTTAGAAATTCCAAATCCCAAGCGACCCTTGAGATGAATTAAAGTGTTATCATTAACTAGGCTAATTCTATAACCAGCATGCTTATCTTTAGCAAAACCAATTTTATATAATGCCTCATATTCTTTCCAGGAATTAGTTAAATTCCCAAGCGTCAAAAAAAAACCTAAAATAATTAAAACCTTGACAATTCCGGGCCACAACCTTTTGTTTGCCTCTATTGAATACTTGCCAACAGACCTCCATAAGCCAATAATTTGCCAAGGGTAAACAAAAACAAATATTAAAAATGAGGGTCAAGATAACTTTAGAGGCTCTTTTTCTAAAAATCGCAAG
>GG730003.1 GCA_000205985.2 uncultured Candidatus Thioglobus sp.
CTCAGGACAAACTGACTTTCTCTAAACTCAGGGGTAAATGTTTTTAGCTCTCCTCCATAATCAATGAATAGTCTGGCTCGCTAAGCCAATGGAAAGACCTTTGTATGGCTTTGTGGCGCAGCGTTGGATGTCATGACCAAATTACGGTTCTTAAATCCAATCTCACGACCATTGGCATCCGTTAATTTACCATGATCCATTACTTGCCAATAGTAAGTAAAAATATCTGGATGTGCTTTTTCAATCTCATCAAGTAGTAATACAGCGTATGGATTACTGTTAACTGCTTCGGTTAATAGGCCTCCTTCGTCATAGCCTACGTAACCCGGTGGGGAGCCGATTAGTTTGGAAATTGAATGGCGCTCCATGTATTCACTCATGTCAAAGCGCAATAATTTCACACCCATGATGCGTGCTAATTGCTTACAAATTTCAGTTTTACCTACGCCTGTAGGGCCGGCAAATAAGAATGATCCCATTGGTTTATCAACTTGTGCCAAGCCCGAACGTGATAACTTGATAGAAGTAGATAAACTTTCTACCGCATCATTCTGACCGAACACACCAAGCTTAAGCTCGGACTCTAGATTTTTAAGTAACGACTTATCATCATTGGTAACCTGCCTTGATGGAATGCGTGCAAGCTTGGCAATAATATTTTCAATATCAGCAACGTTAATGTTTATTTTTCGTTTTGATTTGGGTTGAATTTGTTGCAATGCACCCACTTCATCAATCACATCAATAGCCTTATCGGGTAATCGACGGTCGGTTATATAGCGATGTGAAAGCTCAGCGGCACAGGTTAGTGCCGCGGTAGAGTACTTAACCTTGTGATGATCTTGGTAGTATTTTTTAAGGCCGTGTAAGATCTTAACCGTATCATCCACGGAGGGCTCATCAATGTCAATTTTCTGGAAACGGCGCGTGAGCGCGTGGTCTTTTTCAAACACTCTTCGATACTCTTCATACGTGGTTGAACCCATGCATCTAAGTGTACCATCAGCCAAAGCAGGTTTAAGTAGATTCGACGCATCTAACGAGCCACCTGAAACACTACCTGCACCAATTAGCGTGTGAATTTCATCAATAAACAAAATTGCGTGTGGTATTTTTTCCAAATCAGTCAGTACAGCTTTTAAACGCTTTTCAAAATCACCGCGATATTTAGTACCCGCAATCAATACACCGATATCAAGCGAATAAATACTAGCCTCTTTAAGTACTTCTGGCACTTTTCCATCGATAATTTTTTTGGCAATTCCTTCGGCAATAGCTGTTTTACCAACGCCTGCCTGACCCACAAATAGCGGATTATTTTTTCGCCTCCTAGACAACACTTGTACCGTGCGTGTTACTTCTTCTTCTCTACCGAGTAAAGGATCGATCTTTCCTTGGCGAGCTTTATCGCACAAATTAGAGGTGTAAGCTTCCAGCGCTGATTTTTTGGATTTCTTATTATTATTTTCTATTCTCGGCTTCTCTTCAGTCGATTCTGGCATTTGCGTTGAAACACCTTCCATCACATCCAAACGAGAAATATTATTGAGCTTTAGTAAATAAACCGCATGAGATTCTTTTTCAGAAAAAATACTCACCAACACATTCATGGCATAAACAGTGGTTTTTTGTGCTGATTGCGCTTGATAAACACTGCGCTGTAATACACGCTGAAAACCTACTGTGGGTACAATATCAATCTCAGAATCTTGTGCAATGAGCGGTGTATGTGAATCAATGTATTCTTCTAACTCCGCTCTAAGCTCATCAACATTGACACGCTTATTACGCAAAAAAGTAATAATCTCATCAATATTAAGCAACGCCAAAAGCAAATGCTCGACAGTAACAAACTCTAAACGATTATTTCTCGCCTGAGTCATGACAAAATTAATCTCTTGTTGTAGCCCTGTTTCAATCATAAAAAGTATCCTCTTATCTATTTTATTATTATACGCTAAGCCTTTAATTCACGAATAACACACATCAACGGTTGTTCTTTTTTTCTTGAAAAATCAATTACTTGTGAAACCTTTGTTTGTGCAATGTCATGTGGATAAACACCGCAAATTCCCTCACCTTCCAAATGAATTTTTAGCATAATCGCTTGCGCTGCCTCTTCACTTTTTGAAAAAAATTTCGTTAAAACTTCAACCACAAAATCCATGGTTGTGTAATCATCATTGAGCAACAATACCTGAAAACGATTCGGTTTTTTAACTTTAGGCTTGGTATTTTGAGCTAAGGTTTGTGCCATATTACCTTGTTGAAACTCGACGAAGCATAAAAATAGCAAGCACAAATACCACTATCGTTGGCAAAGAGGCACTCAGTAAATGATTCAAATCAAATCTTAGTGAAATCATGCCACCCAGCCTAGATGATAGTTCAAAAAATAAACTGATGACCACACCTGTAAAAATCTTGCGCCCTAATGATGAATCTCTGAGCGACCCAAATACAAAAGGAAGGGCAAGGATAATCATGGCGATTAACGTTAATGGTTTCATGATTCGCTGATAAAGCTCTACCTCGTAAATATCTGCAGACAAGTCATTGTTGGATAAAAACTGAACACGCCTAAATAATTGCCAAGTTGAAAATTCTTTCGGCTCTTTTTTTAACGACTTAATTAACTCCTGGTCAAAAGCCACTTCAGTAAGATATTGTTGCAAAGTTTTTTGATCTATTGCTGCAAACTCTTGATCGGAATTAATTTGATGATAATTTGATTTTTGTAAAACCATGTTTTTTCCATCAAAAACAGCTTTATCGCTATAAACAACGGAATCCAGTGTGCTGGGCGTATTTAAATTAATCAAAGTAATTTTTTCGAAAATTCTACCATCAATGTTTTTATCAACCTGAATAAAATTATTACCATCTCTTAACCAAAATCCTTGTTGACTCGAACTAATCACACTTTCACCTAACGCTTGAGCACGATATTTTTTTGCATAATCAGAAAATAAAGGTGAGATAAACTCTCCAAAAATAATCATAATAACGATAAAAACAAGGCTTACTTTAAGTGTTGTTTTGGTGATTTCTACTACTGAAATACCCGCACCACGCATAATGATCAGCTCGCTATTACCAGCTAAATAACCCAAACCTAAAATACAACCAAGCAAGATAATCAACGAAGACAGCGCATAAACTATAGAAGGGATTAAGAGTCCAACGTAGGCCAAGGCATCAAACAGTGTGTAGCTAGCACGACCAATATCACCCACCTCTTCCAAGAATTTAAAAAATGCAAAAATCCCTACCAACACTACCATAACGGATAAAGAATACTTCAGCAGTGTTTTAGCAATGTAGCGGTCTAAAATTTTCATTAAAATACTAGGTTTACACAAAAGACATAGCTATTATGACAAATATTCACAGCGACAAGATCTTAATTCTTGATTTTGGCTCTCAATATACGCAACTAATTGCTCGTCGTGTTAGGGAAATTGGCGTCTACTGTGAATTGTTTCCTTATGATGTGGATGTGGATTTTATTAAGGACTTCAACCCTAAAGGCATTATCTTATCTGGAGGCCCTGACACAGTAACCACGGATGACTCTGCTAGAGCGCCACAAATTGTTTTCGATCTTAGGGTGCCGATACTAGGTATTTGCTACGGCATGCAGACCATGGCAATGCAACTCGGTGGCAAAGCTACCTCGGCTAATAAACACGAGTATGGCTTCGCACAAATTAAGTGTGAAGACGATGAATGTCATTTATTCACTGATTTACGTGATGATACTCACGATGCAGGCAACGCCCTATTAGATGTATGGATGAGTCATGGCATTGAGGTTAATGAACTACCTAAAGACTTTAAGCTAATCGCATCAACGGATAATTGCGCCATTGCTGGTTTTGCTAATAGTAAAAAACACTATTATGGATTACAGTTCCATCCAGAAGTAACCCATACTAAACAAGGTACGCATATTTTAGATCGCTTCGTCAGTGGTATTTGCAAATGCGAAAAAAACTGGACCACTGATAACATCATCACTGATTTAATCGAAAATCTTAAGAATCAAGTCGGTAATAACAACGTATTACTAGGTTTATCGGGTGGTGTCGATTCATCGGTAGTGGCGGCATTGCTTCATCAAGCCGTTGGTAATCAACTTACTTGTGTGTTTGTTGATAATGGCCTACTTCGTTTGAACGAAGGCGATGAGGTGATGCAAACTTTTGCTGACAACATGGGTGTAAAAGTCATTCGTGCTAACGCTCAAAAGAAGTTCTATGATGCACTGGCTGATGAAGCAGATCCTGAGAAAAAACGTAAAATCATTGGCGGTGCATTTATTGAGGTATTTGAAGAAGAAGCCAAAAATCTTGATAATATTAAATTCCTAGCTCAAGGCACGATTTATCCTGATGTAATTGAATCAGCCGGCGCTAAATCAGGAAAAGCTAAAGTAATTAAATCACATCATAATGTGGGTGGTTTGCCGGAAGATTTAAAATTTGAATTAGTAGAGCCTTTAAAAGAATTGTTTAAAGATGAGGTGCGTACCATTGGCGTAAAACTTGGTATTCCTGCACACATGCTCTATCGACACCCTTTCCCGGGGCCTGGACTTGGTGTGCGTATCCTTGGTCAAGTGAAAGAAGAATATGCAAAAATCTTACGTGAGGCAGATGCGATCTTTATGGAAGAATTATACAATCATAATTTATACGATAAAGTCGATCAAGCCTTCACTGTATTCCTTCCAATAAAATCAGTTGGTGTCACTGGCGATGAAAGGCGCTATGATTACGTTGTAGCACTACGAGCCGTTGAAACCATTGACTTTATGACGGCTCGTTGGGCTCGATTACCGTATGATTTCCTAGACTTTGTCTCCAATCGAATCATGAATGAAATCAATCGTGTCTCACGCGTAGTGTACGATATTTCTGGTAAACCACCGGCCACCATTGAATGGGAATAGACTCATCATTAGATGAAAAATGGATGAAGATTGCTTTGGAGCAGGCAAGGTTTGCTCAGGCAAAAAACGAGGTTCCGGTAGGTGCGATTTTAGTGAAAAATGATCAACTGATTGCTAGTGCGCATAATCAACCTATTTCTAACAATGATCCGACTGCTCATGCAGAAATTCAATTATTACGCGTGGCGGGAAAGAGGCTAAATAATTATCGCCTACCGAATACAACTTTGTATGTAACTCTAGAGCCTTGCACGATGTGCTTGGGTGCAATGATTCATGCGCGAGTATCGCGTGTCGTATTTGGTGCTTATGATAAGAAAACCGGTGTTTGTGGTTCGTGCCAAGACTTGGTAACAAGTAAGTGCTTTAACCATCAACTGCAAGCGCAAGGGGGCATTCTTGAGAGTGAATGCTCAAGCCTGATTTCTCAATTTTTTAAAAATCGTAGAAAAGGCAATTAGTCACCGTAATGACTCCACATCCTTAGTATTCTAACCACTTTATATAGCAATCTTGGAATATTTTATTTTTTAGCTAGGTAAAATTTACATCTTATAAGACTGTGGGGATTCTTTATTTTTTATTATTTAAAGAGGCCCTTAAATGCGACAAATTATTTTTATATCTATTATTTTTCTTTCAACTCAAGCCCTATCCGAAAACACTTCAACGGGTACTAACGCATTGCTCAATAACACCACAGGCAGTAAAAATGTGGCGGTTGGTGATTCTGCAATGAAGAGCAATACCAGTGGTCTTAACAATACAGCCGTTGGTTATTTTGGACTGCGAAATAACACTACTGGTAAACAAAATACAGCGGTGGGTAGCTACTCTTTACGTTATAACACCACTGGTGACGACAACACGGCTGTTGGTTTTGAGTCTTTAAAATACAACACCACGGGCGATAAAAATACCGCGGTGGGTAATTACGCCTTACAAGATAATACCAGTGGAACCAGCAACACTTCTATTGGTAATTACGCTTTATCAGACAACACTGTAGGCGATAAAAATACTGCTGTCGGTAACTATTCTATGAGGTCTAATTCATCAGGTAATGACAATACATCAATGGGTAATTACGCCATGCGTGATAATATTTCAGGCTCGGATAATACCGCCAATGGTAATTACGCTCTTAGGAACAATACTTCAGGATCCAACAATACAGCGCTTGGCAACCAAAGCATGAAAGCCAATACCACTGGTGGTTCTAATACTGCCATTGGCGACGATGCCCAACTCAGTAACACTACTGGTTCGTACAACGTATCGGTTGGTAATGCTGCACTGAGCAGCGCTAATGGCGATACTAATACTGCTGTTGGTTACCGAGCGGGTTACACTAACACGGCTGGATCTGGCAATGTCATGATTGGTCATAAGGCTGGTTACAATGAGACTGGATCTGATAAGTTGTATATCTCAAACAGCGATACTGCATCGCCACTTATTTATGGTGATTTTGCCACACAGGAGGTAACTATCAATGGTAACCTAATCATCAACACCTTAAAAGACAGTAGTGGTAATAGTATGATTCGCACAGTTGGCAATGTTGTGCACATTGGTAAAAATTCCGTCACCTTAGAAGACGCTTCCACTACCAGTAGTGGCAAGGATGAAATTGCATCCAGTAACAATGATTTACAAATTGGTACCAGCACCTCACACAGTACGACCATTAAAGGCACACTGAGCGTACAAGCGCCAACTTCGGCCAATCATGCCACCACAAAAACTTATGTTGATGATCTTACCACAAGTAATACTAACAACATATCAAGCAATTCATCAGATATCAGTTCAATCAATACTACTAACACAACGCAAAACACCTCAATTACTAATAATACGAACAGCATTGATAGCAACCTAGGCTTGATCAATAACAACACGGCAGATATTAATAAAATGAAAAATGGCCTAGCTCAAGTGGCTGCAATGACTGGAGTTACCGCTGCTAGCAACGGGAAGTCGCACATTAGTATTGCGTTGGGAAGCTATGAAGGCACATCCGCCATTGCTTATGGCGCTTCTCATCATGACGATGAGAATGATATTTTATATTTACTACAAGGATCTAGATCAGGCAATACTTCAAGCTCTGTGCTTTCAGTTGGATTTAGTTTTTAATAATTTAGTATGCGACCAAGTAGAAAATGGATTTAACAACGAAATACGTAAAAAGAAGTGGCTCAAACCGTGTACATACCGCCATTAACGTGGATAGTTTGTGCTGTCACATACGCTCCAGCATCGCTCGCTAAGAATAGTACCGTACCAGCAATTTCATCCACCGTACCTAATCTACCCATTGGTATTTGTGAGGCTAATGTTTCTTTTTGTTCTTCAGGTAGGGCATCAGTCATATCGGTTTTGATAAAACCGGGTGCTACGCTATTCACCGTAATGCCACGTGCACCAACTTCACGCGCTAGTGATTTAGTAAAGCCCATAATCCCAGCTTTAGCGGCAGCGTAATTGGTTTGCCCAGCATTACCCATCGCACCTACAACAGAGGCAATAGAAATAATACGACCCGCACGTTTTTTCATCATACCGCGTAGTACCGATTTTGACATTTTATAAACCGAAGCTAAGTTAGTATTCATAATATCATCCCACTCATCTTCTTTCATGCGCATCAAAAGATTATCACGAGTGATGCCGGCGTTGTTAATTAAGATATCAACTACACCATAGTTGTCAACAATGTTTTTCATTACATCAGCAATCTGATCGTTATCGGTAACATTAAGTGCCATACCTTGTCCGGATACGCCATTATCTTTAAGTGTGGCACTAATTGCATCTGCACCCTTGTCGCTGGTTGCTGTACCGATAACGATAGCGCCCGCATTGCCTAAAGACAGAGCGATGGCTTGGCCGATGCCACGGCTTGCACCAGTGACCAATACAATTTTTCCATTTAAATCTGACATTATTTAATCTCCTCTAAAGTCGTTACAATATTGGCTGAATCAAGCACAGCATTTGCAGATAATGATTTTTCAATTCTTCTTGTTAAACCAGCCAATACCTTACCTGGACCTGACTCAACTAACTTCTCAACACCCATATTATGCATGACTTTTACAGTGCCTGTCCATAATACTGGCTTGTGTAATTGGGCAACTAGTTTTGCTTTTATATCGCTAGTGTCTGTTGCTTTGGCCGCATCAACGTTATGCAATACATCAACGTCACCCATGCTAAATCTGACCGCCTCTACCGCATTAGCAAACACTGTTGCCGCATCATCCATCAACGAACAATGCGAAGGTACACTCACTGGCAATATTACAGCACGTTTAGCACCTGCGGCTTTCATGGCTTCGCAAGTCGCGTCAACGGCTTCCTTGTTACCAGCAACCACCACTTGTCCATTAGAATTAAAGTTTACTGCTTCAACAATGCCTTCACCAGTGTAATCGGCACATACTTTAACCACCACTTCATCTTCCAAGCCTAAAATAGCTGCCATTGCACCTACGCCAGCTGGAACGGCTGACTGCATAAGCTCTGCTCGCGTACGAACCAGCTTAATACCATCAGTAAACCCAAGTGAGCCTGAAGCCACTAATGCAGTGTACTCACCCAAAGAGTGTCCCGCCATACAAATAGGAGATAATTCAGTTTCACTAGTTAGCGCTCTATAGGTTGCGTAGCCAGCAGCTAGCATCGCAGGTTGTGTGTTTTGTGTTTGATTAAGCGCCTCTTGATCTTCTTGAGTTAATGCCCAAAGATCAAACCCTAATGCATCAGAGGCTTCGGTAAAAACTTCTTTAACAATGGGAAAATTATCAGATAAGTCTGATAGCATGCCGAGTGATTGCGAGCCTTGACCTGGAAAAACGATTGCGTATTTCATAATAAAGTTAAAGAGTAAACAAAAAACAATTCTATTTTATCTTTTTAAATCTTATGGAAAATTAAAATAAACAAATTAATATCTATTTGTAAAATTGATATGATAGAATGATAAGTAAAAACTAAATGAGACAATATTATGATTAATGCAACACTAGCGCAAATGAGGAATTCAGAAAAATTTTTTAAAACTGATGAGGTAATTCATATCATTAATGGCAGAAAGAAACAACAATTAGGTTTTTTTGTGCCAGAAAAATTACGTGAAGAATTTAAACCTTTTCTACAAAAAATTGAGGATGATAAAAATATGAATGCCTTAAAACTAGCCGCAGAAGCACAAGCAATGGATCCTATTGGAGATAGTACTATAGGGGACGGTATTTGAACAAAGGTGATATTTATTTAGTGGATTTTAATCCCGCTAAAGGCGGAGAAATCGGAAAACTTAGACCTGCGGTTGTTATGAGTGGATCTAAAGAAAATTCAATATTTCAAACAGTAATTGTCATGCCTCTATCAACAATCATTGTTAAAGATAACTTACCTTATCGGTTTCTAATAACAAAGCGTGATCAGTTAAAGCTTGACTCTGATGCTTGTATTTACGAAATTAGGGCTTTATCAAAAACAAGACTTAAAGAAAAAATAGCTTCAATTAACAAAATTGAGATGCGCACCATTAAAGACTCTCTGTGCCAATTGGTTTAAGTAAATAAAAAAAAGCGCCAGTAAGGCGCTTTTTAAAATAATACTTGGTTATGAACTATGCAACTTCAATTGAAACGTACTGACGCATAAACTTACCTTTCTTGGCAAAAACCACCTTACCATCTGCAGTTGCAAACAACGTGTCGTCTTTACCTTTACGAACGTTTGTGCCCGGATGAAATTTAGTGCCTCTTTGACGCACTAAGATATTACCCGCTAAAACAACTTGACCACCAAATCTTTTTACACCTAGGCGTTTTGATACGGAGTCTCTACCGTTATTAGTACTGCCGCCTGCTTTTTTGTGTGCCATGGGTTATTCTCCTATGCCTTAATTTTTGTGATTTCAATCTCAGTAAACAACTGTCTATGGCCTTGTTGCTTCATTGAATGCTTACGACGACGGAACTTTAAAATGTGTACTTTTTTCCCTTTGCCTTGTGAGATCACCTTTGCTTCAACCGTAGCCTTAGCAACCATTGGCGCTCCAATCTGAACTTTATCACCATCAGCAACCATCAGCACTTCTTTAAAAGTCACTTTTTTGCCGGGTTCAACTTCTAACTTCTCAACCTTTAGTGTTACACCTTCCGATACTCTAAACTGTTGACCACCTGTTTTAATAACTGCGTACATAATAAATCCTAAATAGGCTTACCAAAAAGAAAGCAATTATACGCGAACGAGTGCCTTTATGAAAGGATGTTTTAAGTATAATTTGTGTTTTTATTCGAACGGACTTGAAACAATGATTATTTTTGAAACCAACATGGGCAATATTCACATTAACGTTGATGCAGACAAGGCGCCCATCAGTGCTCAGAACTTTATTGACTACGTGAATGATGGCTTTTATGATGATACAATTTTTCATCGTGTGATTGAAAATTTCATGATTCAAGGTGGTGGTTTTACTGAGGACATGAGTCAAAAATCAACCAAGGCTGAAATTGAAAATGAGGCAAAAAATGGTTTGAAAAATTCCAAATACACACTGGCTATGGCTAGAACCGCGGCTCCGCACTCTGCTAGCTCACAATTTTTTATCAATACAACGGATAATTTGTTTTTAGATTTTCCAGGCCAAGATGGCTGGGGTTACTGTGTGTTTGGTGAAGTGGTTGAGGGTTTTGATATTGTGGATAAAATCAACCAAGTAACGACCGGCAACAAAGCTGGACATGGCGATGTGCCTGATGATTCTGTCACTGTTACCAAAGCATACGTTCAGTAAACATGGCAAGTTCGCTTCTTATAGCGGACCTCCACCTTGCATCCAGCGAGGAGGATAAAACCAATTTATTCATTAAATTCTGCCAAGAACAAGCTTCTAAAGTCGACCAACTATTCATCCTGGGTGATTTATTTAACACTTGGTTGGGCGATGATTTATCCATCAGTTCGTATCAAAATGTAATTACTCATCTTAAAAAACTCAGCACAGTCACCGATGTCTTTGTCATGACTGGCAATCGTGATTTTTTACTTGGATCCAATTTTGAGGAAGTGTCTGGTTGCAAATTGATTAGCGAGCCTTATTTTCTTGAAACCAACAATAAACAATACGTCTTGATACACGGCGATGAACTTTGCACGGACGATGTTGGCTATCAACAACTTAAAAAAATTCTACAGCACCCAATAACTAAATTTATATTTCTGCATTTAGGGAAAAAATTACGTTTAAAAATCAGTGGACAATTACGCAAAAAAAGCATTCAAGCTCAAAATTATAAATCCAGTGAAATTATGGACGTCAACCAACTTGCAGTGGATGAGTTAATGAACAAATATCCTGATTCTGATCTGATCCATGGGCACACTCATCGACAAGATACGCACATTGGCGATTGTTATACGCGCTACGTATTAGGCGATTGGTCAGCCAGCCAAGGTAATGCAATTGAAATTAATACCGAGCTAAACTGGCTGGAAATTAACTGATCGCTCAACCAGATCAACACTGCTTACTCTTAACAACACTTTTTCATCTAACCCAGGCAACGTTTTAAACTTAATTTGAGTCATCATACCAATTTCAGGAATCATGAACAGTGCTTTGTCTCCTCGTGTATCCACCACCACGCCCTCTGACTGCCATTTAGGATTTTGCATTAAATACAAACACTTGTAATGATCATTGCTGGCGCGCGTAGTTTTACCAATATCTGGCATTGTGGCATTAGTGATGCCAATAATTTCCTTAACTTTATCTTTCTCTAATGTTTTTTCACCCGAAATAAAACTTGAAAGTTGTTGATGAACCAATAAGTCCAAATATCTTCTGAGTGGACTGGTGACTCTAAGGTAGGCTTCAAGTCCCAGGCCATAATGCTGCAAAGGCTTGGTCGAAGTTGCTGAGCGTTTAAAGCACTTAGTCGCTTTAAACGACGCTGACAAAGTCAGAGAACCCTTATTGTCCAAAGTTTCTTTCGGGAAATCACCCTCATCTTGAATTGCATAAGGCATAACGATATCATTTTCAACTGAAAATTTTGCAATAGCACGCCCTGCCATGATCATCATCTCAGCAATAAGTTCACGACTTTGACTGGATTTTTGAGCAGTAATAGTAACCAAGTCGTCTCTAAATCTAACGTCCACATTAGGTAAATCCAAGCTAATCGCATTGTGTGCATCTCGATACTGTTTATGCGCCTCAACCACGGCCTTTAATTTTGACAAATGTTTGTTTTTATCCAAAAAATCGTCAGCCTCATCATAACTGATATTCGTCACTTTAATAAGGCTACGAATAACTTCAATATTATTAATTTCCCCTTCTTCCAAAACAAAACCAACCGATAATGCATTGGATGTTTCGCTAATACCCAGTGCGCACAGTTCAGTAATTGAAATAGGTAACATGTGCAAGATTTGCTCAGGCAGATAAAGGTTCGATGCGCGTTCTTGGGCGTAAGCATCCAAATCAGAACCGGGCACAACAATGGCGGACACATCGGCAATGTGCACCCAAATTTTATCACCATCAATACTAATGGCATCATCGGCATCAGTTGATCCGACATTATCAATCGCATAACTGTGTAAATGCGTTAGATCCGTACGATCAACTTCAGGTGAATTAACTTCGATTTCCTCATCTTTTGGAACATCAAAACGCGCAGGATAAGGGTTAAAACTAGGATCAAAATACTTAAGTCTTAAGAGTAGCTTGTACGCAGCCTCTGGTGTGTTTTCAATGTTTATGGCTGAAAGTATCTTGGTGTGTTTTGATTGATTAAGTGCCACTTTTTCAATCTGTTGAATATAGGGAAGATCCTGCTCATCATAAATATTGTTGGTAATGTTATCAATGCAATGAGCAAGATTCTTAAGCTCGAGCGCTTCGGCGTCGCGCTTGGCTTGAATGTTTTCAACCTGTTCGGCTGGTCGTACAAAAATTTTGTCTTTTTGCCAATAGAAATACAAACCATCTTCAACCAACAAACAAGTGCACCATGCATTTTGAGCCGTGTATTCGTCAAACAACCATTCGGTGATTTCTTGTAGAGTTAGAGTTTCTTCTTGAAAATCACTAAGTACAGCAACGTCTGCATGTGTGCACGACTCATTAACTTTAATAAATTCGGAATGAATAAACCGGAAATCTTTTTCTCGAACCTTGCGCGTCGAACCGTCCGCAAATTCTAATTCGAATTTGTGAGTGTTTTGGCTAACAATGCGCGAAGGTTTGCCTTTATAGGCAACCAAAGAATTGATCAAAGGTAATTAGTCCAGAGTTTTTGAGTAAGTAGCGGCGTCCATTAAACCGTCGATACCATCCGACTTAAACTTCACCAACCAGCCATCATCGTAACAACTTGAGTTAACCAATTCTGGCTCGCCGTCTAGCACCTCATTAGCTTCTACAATTTCCAAATCAGCAGGTGCATAAACACCACTGGCCGCTTTGACAGATTCCACCACGCAAAATTCATCTTCTGCTGAAGCTTCGTCACCAGCACTCGGTAATTCAACGTACACCATGTCACCCAACAAAGCTTGAGCATGATCAGAGATTCCCATGGTGTAGGTGCCATCGCCATTGTCTAAAATCCATTCGTGGGTTTCGGTGTATTGTCTGTCGTCTCTTACTTCGCTCATACTCTTTACTGCGTCTTTTCCCTTTCTACTGTGTTAGGCTTTAAAAACACTCAGTCGTGTAGGATAACTACACTCTTTCGTATTTTGAAAATCTGCCTTGTACTCTGTTCAGTACCCCCTTGAGGGGTAGAAAAGAAAAATACTTGCAAACTCCTGTTGTTAATTAATAATTATTCTTCATTTTTGCTGTTTAAACTAATACTTTGCCATCTCGAACAAATGGTGGTTTGACTATTTTAGCGGAAACTTGTTTATTCCGCATCTCAATTTCACACGATCCAACAGCGCCCATTGGCATACTCGCCAATGCAATGGCTTTTCCCATGGTTGGTGAAAAAGTGCCTGAAGTCACTTTACCTTCACCAAGACTAGTCAGAACTTTTTGATGATCACGAATCACACCTTTTCCTTCTAATACCAAACCAACAATGGTTTTTTTAACGCCTTTGTCTCTAAGAGCTTCTAACGCATCACGACCAACAAAATGTCGATCCTCATCAGATAAATCTACCGTCCAAGTGAGTGCCGCTTCCAAAGGTGAAACCTGATCGTTCATTTCTGAGCCGTACAAGCTCATGCCAGCCTCTAATCTAAGCGTATCACGAGCACCTAATCCACATGGTTTAACGCCCACTTCAAGCAGCATTTTCCAAGTAAATTCAGCTGACTTTTCAGGCAGCATAATCTCGAATCCATCCTCGCCAGTGTAACCCGTTCTAGCAATAAACAAGCTGCCTAAACTCGCTGCATTAAAAGGTTTAAGTTCACCGCACACATCCTCCACACCAGGCATGGCTTCAAATACTTTTGCTCGTGCATTAGGGCCTTGAACAGCAATCATAGCTAAATCAAATTTAGGCTCGACTGATACATCAAAGCCTTCAGCTTGGGTGTTAATCCAGGCAATATCCTTTTCAGTTGTGCCTGCATTAATCACCATGCGGTAATCTTCATCATTTAAATAATAAACGATCAAATCGTCAACCACGCCACCTTTTTCATTAAGCATACAACTGTACAAAGCCTTGCCCTCTGTCTTTAACTTATCGACATCATTGGCAATTAACGTTTGCAAAAAAACTTTAGCTTGCAGGCCTTTAAAATCCACCACAGTCATGTGCGAAACATCAAACATGCCGGCATCGTTGCGTACTTGATGATGCTCCTCGATTTGTGAGCCATAATTTAGCGGCATTTCCCAGCCACCAAAATCGACCATTTTTCCACCTGCATCAATGTGTGCTTGGTATAAAGGCGTGTGCTTCATTTTTTTTCCTTAATGTATTTTGAGATAAAAACCACGGTAATAATAATCAGTACAAACGTTAGTCCCATGGTACCAAAAAGCTTAAAGTTAACCCACGACTCTTCCGTCTGCTGAGCGATATTACAAAGTTGCTCCGCGGTAGTTGCACTACAATCCAATTCTGTTAGTTCAATTTTAGGGTCGATTTCAGTAGCGCCAAATAGTGCGTCTCTAGCGTCCAATGCAAAATTCACATAATAAGCATTAACAATAGCAATCCCAGTAAAGCCAACGCCCCAAAGCCACGTCAGCTGATTCCACACTTGGGGTGGCAAGGTCAACTCTTTACCCAGCATTCTTTGCAAGAGTGTTTTTTTGCCGACCCACATGCTTATGATCAGCGCAACTGCAAACACTACATACAGCACGCTCACTTTCCACATTAAAAATGCAGGATCTCGAAGAGCTAAGGTTACACCGCCTAACACTACCAGCAACCCAAACGTGATTAAATGTGAATTTTCAAACTTGCCTGTTTGATAGCGCGTAACCGTCATTTGCAATGCCGTTGCACCAATCATGGCATAAATAGCCGCGTACAGGCCTATGGTTTTATAAACAATAAAAAATAAAGCAATTGGGAAAAAATCAAGTAAAAATTTCATTGTTTACTCCAGATGCTCTTTTGAACAATACACTTTGCCGTTTTGAATGATGGCTTCGTTTTCTGGAATGCGCATATCACAAACACTGCAGGCCAACATCTTACTGCCAGAAGGTGGGTTTTGATCCAGACTATTTTTAGGCTTTCTTAGTTTTTTAAACAAACTAAATCCTAACCAAATAACCAGTACAACGATAATTAACTTAATAAGGCCCATGGAATTCAACGCAGACAAAAAATCGAATTTTACCGTTACTTAGTATATAATTCCTTGTTTTTCGCAAGCCCTTTGCCCGGGTGGTGAAATTGGTAGACACACAGGACTTAAAATCCTGCGCCTTCACGGGCGTGCCGGTTCGATTCCGGCCCCGGGCACCATTAAATTTCGTATAATTAAGACATTCAAAACACAATACTTAATTATGCAAAAACAAATCATATTAACCGACAAAGCGCCCCAGGCCATTGGTACTTATTCTCAAGCCGTGTGCGTTACGGGTGGATCAACCATTTATTTATCGGGTCAAATTCCTTTAGTGCCAGAAACCATGGAAATGGTTGAGGGTAATATCAACGCCCAGATTCATCAAGTATTCAAGAATCTATCGGCTGTTTGTGAAACCACTAAAGGCAGTCTGAATGACATTGTCAAGCTCAATGTATATTTAACAGATCTTAATAATTTTCCCATTGTTAATGAAATTATGGCCACTTACTTTGATGAACCTTACCCTGCACGTGCAGCGGTTGGCATTAATGAACTGCCTAAAGGCGCAATGGTTGAAATGGATGCTGTGATGGTAATAGAGCCTTGTGATTACACCTATTAAACTATGCTCACAGGATGTATGAACTTTCTGATTCGATAATTTCGATAAATGGACTAGGGCCAAAAGCACAAGAAAAACTCAATGCCATTGGCATTTACAACTTGGAACACTTGCTGTTTCATTTGCCGCATCGCTATCAAAACAAAACAAAAATAACTAAATTAAACCAAGCTCAAGTAGGTGATGAAATACTCGTCGAGCTCACCATTGATCGCACTGAAGAAGTGCCTACTCGACAGCGTCAGTTATTGTGCTATTTATCGGATAATGATAATCGCACATTACTGCTTCGATTTTTTCACTTTAATCAGTATCAAAAACAAAATCTAACACGGGGTGAAACGATTCAATGTTTTGGTGAGATGAAAATCGGGCGTGACGGTCTAGAGATGCATCACCCTGAGTATCGACTGATTTCAAAAGGCCAGACAAATCTATTGGAAAAAACACTGAGTCCTATTTATCCTCTAACGGCTAATATTCACCAAGCTCAACTAAAAAAATGGATTGACATTGCCCTAGAAACTTTGCAAAAATCCGATTTGATCGACAATTTCGAAAATTTGTCAAAAAATTCCATGCCCACACTCAAGCAAGCACTAAACACGCTACATCACCCACAAATTAATGAAAATATCGACCAAATAGCCGATTTTAAGCACATTTCACAGCAAAGACTCATTATTGAAGAGCTCTGCGCCCATCAATTAAGCCTGTTAAAGCTTAAAAATGAACGCAAACACAAAATTTCTAATATTTTTGAGTTAAAAACTCAACTATCAGATCAGTTATTGAATGATTTAGGCTTTAAATTAACCAATGCTCAACGACGTAGCATTGATGAAATCAATACTGACATCAGCTCGCCGCACCCAATGTTAAGACTGCTTCAGGGTGATGTTGGTTCGGGCAAAACCATCGTTGCAGTATTTGCTTGCTTGCAAGCGGTTGAAAATAGTTTTCAAGCGGCGATCATGGCACCGACTGAAATATTGGCCGCCCAACATTTGCAAGGATTTTCGAATTACCTCGCCCCTTTAGGAATTGATGTCGCTTTTTTAACAGGCTCTCAAAATACATCCCAAAGAGCTGAACAACTTAACAAAATTAAATCGGGACAAGCGCAAGTAATCATTGGCACCCACGCTTTGTTTCAAGAAGCGGTTACTTTTAATAAGCTAGGTCTGGTGGTGATTGATGAGCAACATAAGTTTGGCGTGCACCAGCGACTATCTCTCGCACAAAAAGCACACAACACACCGCATCAACTGGTAATGACAGCCACCCCAATTCCTCGTTCACTGACCATGAGTGCTTATGCGGATTTAGATTCATCGATTATCGATGAACTACCACCTGGTAGAAAACCAGTTAAAACCATTGCCATTAGTGCTGATCGCAAAAACGAGGTGATTAAAAAAATTAAACAAGTTTGCAATGACAACAACCAAGTATATTGGGTTTGTACACTGATCGAAGAATCTGAAGTTCTTCGAGCGGAGTCTGCCATCAATACCCATCATTATTTGCAGGAAAATTTACCCAATTTATCAGTTGTGTTGATTCATGGGAAAATGAATAAAGATGAAAAATCTGAAATTATGCGCCAATTCTCAGCCAATAAGATTGATGTCCTGGTTGCCACAACGGTGATTGAAGTCGGTGTTAATGTGCCTAATGCTTCTCTCATGGTGATTGAAAATTCTGAAAGATTAGGATTGGCACAACTGCATCAACTCAGAGGTCGAGTGGGCCGAGGTGCCGATGCTAGTATTTGCATCCTAATGTATCAAACGCCTCTGAGTGCAAATGCTACTGAACGACTCGACATCCTTAGGCAAACTAACGATGGATTTGCCATTGCGCAAAAAGACTTAGAGCTTCGAGGACCGGGCGAGATTTTAGGCACACAACAAACGGGCATTGCTGATATGAAAATTGCCAACATTGTGCGCGATGGTTATTTAATGAATCAAGTGCGTTATTATTCTGAACATTTTCTACAACTCGATGAAAACCGACAGCAATCATTAATCACACGCTGGATTACGGATGACAAAACTCAATACGCCAATACTTAAAGCAGTCGATTAACGTAAAATAATCAACCTATGATTAATACGCAAGATTTAGTATGGCAAGATTTAGATCAAGCCAATAATGTGCCTGATAATGTTATGATGTGGCTTGATGACAAAGAATCATTAACCGCTAAACTGAAACAAAAATTCGATGATTTTGCCGTGAACGTGTTATCACAAACTCAAAAAAAACCGCACACTAATGAAAGTGATGTTCTTGGTTTTGAGGGTGGGTCGATCATTCGTGAAGTGGAATTACTGGGCAATGGAGAAGTAATGGTGTTTGCGCGATCCGTTATTCCGGTGAACGACGATACCAATGATTTGCTCTTAATTGGATCCAAACCTTTGGGTGAAATGTTGTTTAACAACCCTAATATTCAACGTGGAAAGCTACAAATTACACACACTGGTAATGTCTGGGGCAGGAGATCTGTGTTCAGCATTGGTCGTACCAAACTTTTAGTCAGCGAATTCTTTTTGGAAATTCTCTATGCGTGATCAAATTTTTTCCAAAAAAACAGATTTAGTCGATTTTACTTTTGATGCACAGGTAGCCGATGTGTTTGATGACATGGTAAGGCGCTCCGTTCCCGGCTACCAAACTTTAATAGAAATGTTGGGGCTACTAGTCAGAACCTATTCTCAAGACAACACCAACTATTACGATCTTGGGGCTTCAACGGGCGCTGTGTCTTTGGCATTAGGTATCAATAGGCCGCACAAAAACAATCGCATAATCGCCGTTGATAATTCCGTTGATATGGTGGAAAAATGTAAATCAAACTTAGACGGTAAAATAACAAACTTTGATGTTATTTGTAGTGATATTAAAGACATTTGCTTTGATAATGCTTCTATCGTGGTTTTAAACTTAACCTTGCAATTCATCATTCCAGAACAACGACAAACCCTAATTAATAAAATTCATCAAGGATTGAACCCAGGTGGGGTTTTAGTTGTTTCAGAGAAAATTCATTTTGATGATGCGCAAAAACAAGCCAAAATCACCAGACTCCATTTGGATTTTAAACGCGCCAATGGTTACAGCGAATTAGAGATTGCAACCAAGCGTCAATCCATTGAAAATGTGCTGATTACCGATAACCAACAAACTCACTTTGAACGATTTAAAACCGCTGGATTTAGTCAAAGCATTTGTCATTTTCAGTGTCTTAATTTTGCCTCATTTTTAGCGGTTAAATAGCGGTAAAATACCAATCAATATGCTTTTAATGATTGACAATTACGACTCATTTACCTACAACTTAGTTCAGTACTTTGGTGAACTGGGACAAGAGGTTGAAGTGCATCGTAATGATGAAATTAGTTTGCAAGAAATTGAGAAACTTGCCCCTGAATTTTTAGTGATTTCCCCTGGTCCATGCACTCCTAATGAAGCCGGAATATCCATAGAAGCCATTAAACATTTCTCTAATAAAGTGCCAATTTTAGGTGTTTGTTTAGGCTTTCAGGCAATGGTACAAGCCTATGGCGGAAAAATTATTGGTGCAAAAAAAATCATGCATGGAAAAGTATCCGCCGTTCATCACACGGGCAAAGGTGTTTTCTCTAATTTAAAAAATCCTTTGAATGCAACACGGTATCATTCACTGGTAGCGGATCAATCCAGTCTGCCAGATTGTTTTGAAATCACCTCTTGGACCAATGATGATAATGGCAATGTCGATGAAATCATGGGCATTAAACATAAAGAATTTGCCATTGAAGGTGTGCAGTTCCACCCAGAGTCCATCTTGACGGAACAAGGTCATGAAATGTTGGGCAATTTTTTACACCAAAAATAAAACGGAAAACCATGGAAATAATTGAATTTTTACTGGCTAGTGAGCAAATGCTGACAACGGGCACATTGGTTGTTTTAATTGCGTTACTGATTGGTAATGTCATTGCGGATAAATTTAGAAAATATGAAATTGTTGATGCCACTGGCGCCATTAAGCTTATGGACGACAAGGGTTTAATCGTTCTTGATGTTAGAGAGTCAAAAGAAAGAAAAACCGGATTCATTGCCAACGACGTTCACATTCCACTGGCGCAAGTAAAAAACAAATTAAGTACGTTGGATAAGAACAAAAAAGTATTGGTTTATTGCCGTAGTGGCTCTCGTTCAGCGCACATTGCAGGGCTGTTAACACGTAACGAGTTTGAGCAAGTGTACAACCTAAAAGGCGGTATTCAAGCTTGGAAAAAAGCCAATTTGCCCATCAAAAAATAGGTTGTAACCATGAAAAAAAATTTTATTTATTGTTCCGATGCTTGTCCTTTTTGTCAAAGAGCGTATCAATTGCTAGAACGCAAAGGCATCCCTTTTAAAAAACACTATGTTAAAGACCAAAGTGATTGGGATGAAGTAATGGAAAAAACTGGCAGAACCACCGTGCCTCAAGTGTTTATCAATGGTATTCATGTGGGTGGGTTTGATGATTTATCTGCCGCCGAACAGTCCGGCAAACTTGATGAGATATTAAATGGCTAATCTTTCCATTCTTGGCTCAGGTGCTTGGGGCAGCGCATTGTCCATTGCGTTATCCGATAATTTTGAAAAAATTTATTTGCACGCATACACCGAAGAAGAGGCTAAATCACTCTCACCCAAACACCCTGCTTTATCCGTTAATTACCCTGATAATGTTGAATTAACTTCTGATTTATCGCCCATTCAACACTCGCAAAGTGTTTTGATTGCAGTGCCCAGTTACGGATTCGGGTCAACCTTAGAAACCATCCAGCCCTTGCTCACATCGAAGCATAATGTGGCTTGGGTAACCAAAGGTTTTGACACTGATAAAGGGCGGTTCTTACATGAAAGTTTTGAAGCCATTCTAAACGATCATTTTAGTTGCGCCATATCTGGCCCTAGTTTTGCATTTGAAGTGGCGACTCGTAAACCAACCGCTTTAACGGTAGCGTCACTTGACAAAAACACTCGCGACTATTGGTCAAAAGCACTACACACAAAAACACTAAGAACCTACACTAATGAGGACATCATTGGTGTAGAGGTGGGTGGTTCGCTCAAAAATATTCTTGCCATTGCCGCAGGCATTGCAGCAGGGTTGGGCTTTGGCGCCAATACGCAAGCAGCACTCATCACTAGAGGCTTGGCTGAAATGATCCGATTAGGGAAAAGCCTAGGTGCCCATGAGCGTACTTTTAACGGCTTATCAGGTTTGGGTGATTTAGTGCTTACCTGCTCAGACGATCTATCCAGAAACCGTCGATTTGGAAAAGAATTGGCTAACAATCAAAGTGTCGAGCAAGCACTGGACAACGTGGGGGCAACTGTTGAAGGATTAAATACCCTAGAATTAGTATTGTCCATCGCCAAGAAAAACAAAGTTGAACTGCCCATTTGCGAACAAGTGTATCAAGTAACTCAAGGCAATGTCACCCCTACTCAGGCCGTCACCCAACTGATGTTAAGAGACCAAATTAAAGAATGACTCTGGATCTGCTTAGACACGGCGAGCCAAAAGGCGGGCGCTTGTATCGAGGCAACCAAGACGATCCATTAACTCAAAAAGGCTGGAATCAAATGCTCGATTCTACCCAAGGCAACCAATGGAATTTTATTGCAAGCTCTCCCCTTGTGCGTTGTTCTGATTTTGCCAAACACTTGTCCAATACTAACAACGTTCCTTATAAAGTATTTAAAGATTTAGAAGAGCTTGGGTTCGGTGATTGGCAAGGTAGAAGTGCAAAAAACATTGGTCAAAAAATTGTAAATCAATTTAAAGTTGATCCGATTAACAATCGCCCACCCAATGCTGAAAAATTGCATGATTTTCAGCAACGCGTCCTAACCACTTTTAACGAAATTGTGAATGCAAAAAATGACTATCAATCCGTTTTAATCATCGCCCATGCCGGAGTGATTAGAGTAATAAAATCTCATTTACTCAATCTTCCCATCGAAAAAATGTTTACAATAGAAGTTATGTCTGGCTCTTGTGAACGTTTTGAACTTTAGAATAACACTTATTTTTCTTAGTATTTTAGCCACCCCTTCAGTGCAGGCCAATGAATTCTGGGGCTTAGAAGAGTGGATGAATTCATTACAAACGCCTAATTTTGAAAAAATAAAAGACATTAAGGAGAGAAAGAAAGCTTTTTTTGATTACCTATTGCCAGAGATTAATCGCAAAAATTCAAACATCGTTGAATTGAGAAGCGACATTAAAAATAATAGGATTAGTGAAAATGACCTGAAATCACTCTTTAAGTATTACCGACTCGAAAAAGATGCCGATAAAGAAGATTTATTAAGCGCCATTGATATTGTTCCAGCCTCATTAATACTGGCACAAGCTGCTTATGAATCCAGCTGGGGAAGATCAAGGTTTGCTAAACACTATCATAATTTTTTTGGACTTTGGTGCTTTAAGAAAGGGTGTGGCGTTGTACCCCTTAAACGCGATAAAAATGCCACACATGAAATAAAAAAATTTTCCAATCTATCTAAAGGCATTGAGTACTACTTGCTTTCAATCAATCGAAATTCTGCTTATGACGTGCTTCGACAAATCAGAAGAAACAAACGAGAAAATGAGCAGCCTATTACCGGTATAGGGCTATCAGAAGGGCTAGAAAATTATGCTGAAATTGGCTATGATTACGTTGAAACCGTGCAAGACATCATTCGTTACAACAAACTAGGAAGGTACGATTACCCGACATCACATCTATAAAATAAAAAACCCGCAAATTGCGGGTTTTTTTGAAATTGGTTAAGAAGCGTCTTAACGTTTTGAGTACTGTTCGCTCTTACGTGCTTTCTTATGACCAACTTTCTTACGTTCTACAATTCTAGCATCACGAGTCACAAAACCTGCTTTACGAAGATCAGGCCTTAAGTCGTTATCATATTCCATCAATGCACGTGTAACGCCTAAACGAATTGCACCCGCTTGACCTGTGTCACCGCCACCACTCACCATGATGTTGAAATCAAACTTATCTCTCATTTCAACCGTGTCTAACGGTTGGTTGATAATCATTGAAGATGTCTCACGACCGAAGTATTCGTTCATTGGACGTTTATTCACGGTGAAAACGCCTTTGCCTTTCGTCATGTACACACGAGCTACTGACGTTTTTCTTCTGCCTGTTGCGTAAAATGTTTCTGTCTTTGCCATAATAATCTTGCCTTAAATATCTAAAATCAAATTTCTAAAAGCTGAGGCTGTTGCGCACCATGCGTGTGCTCTGAACCTGCAAATACTTTCATTTTTCTAAACATGTCTCTGCCTAATGGACCCTTTGGTAACATGCCTTTTACCGCTTTATTAATAATCTCTTCAGGCTTCTTAGCTTGTAAGTCTTTAAACGCAATTGACTTTAAATTACCAACATAACCCGTGTGGTGGTGGTACATTTTGTCATCAAATTTATTGCCCGTTACCTTAACCTTTTCAGCGTTAACAATAACAATATAATCACCTGTATCAGTGTGTGGCGTAAACTCCGCCTTATGCTTGCCACGAAGACGAGAAGCAACTTGTGTTGCTAAACGACCCAGTGTTTTGCCATCGGCATCCACTAAGAACCAGTCTCTTTTTACTTCATGTGCTTTAGCGCTAAATGTTTTCATAAGTATCTATCAAATCTACGTGCAGAATAATCGGACTATTATAATCACTTTTTGTTTTAATTGGAAGCTTATCACGGACTTTTGACTTAAAAACTTAATCTTAAACATAATCAATCAATGATGGTTATCATATCACTTAACCAATATGATTAATTCACACGCACATCTGGATTTTGACAACATGAATACCATTGCACAAAATGCAGTGGTAGTCGTACCTAGCATTGGGAAACAAAATTGGCAAGATGTGCAGATGTACCCTTATTTTTCATTCGGCATTCACCCTTGGTTCATTGAACACCATTCTCAACAAGATTTAAATCGTTTAGAATACCTGATCAAATGCAACAACCCAATTGCCGTAGGTGAGTGTGGGCTTGACTACACCAAAGACATTGATAAAAAAACTCAATTGCATTTTTTTACATTTCAATTGTCAATGGCAGAAAAATACGACTTGCCTGTGGTGATTCATGCAGTCAAGTCCACTGAAGATGTTATTTTCCTTTTAAAAAAATACCCTAAAGTTAAAGGTGAAATTCACGGATTTTCCGGCAGTGAAGAACAAGCTCAACTATTAACAAGAATGGGATTTTATTTAGGGTTTGGCATGCAAATTACCAATCAAAAATCAACTCGAATCCGACAAATTGCTAAAAACTGTCCACTCGAATTTATTCTAATTGAAACTGATGACCACACCAACCCAGATGATTTATCTTTAGTGGCACAAACAATTGCTGACCTTAAACAAACATCAGTAGAAAATGTCATAACACAGTGTGATAATAACGCAATTAAACTATTTAACCTAGAATAGCACCATAGAAAAAGAAAAGACGAATAAAAAAATGACTGGAAGTTGTGCACGTACTGAAATCTTATTAGGCCAACAAGGTTTAGCGCGGTTAGCCGAATCCCATGTATTAATCGCTGGCCTAGGTGGCGTGGGTGGCGCTTGTGCTGAGGCATTGTGCAGAGCTGGCGTTGGCACCCTTACTTTAGTAGATTTTGACAAGGTGGAAAAGACTGATCTGAATCGACAACTGGTCGCACTCAACTCTACACTGGATTTGCCAAAAGTCGATGTCTTGACCGACAGATTGCACGATATCAACCCCGATATCGTTATCATCAAACGCAATGAATTTATCGACCAAGGTAAAGCACAAGAAATTTCGATTGATAAAGAGCTAGATTTTGTTGCCGATTGCATTGATGCGATTACCTGCAAAACCGCACTCATTGATAATTGTAATAAATCTGGTAAACCCATAATCTCCAGTATGGGTGCTGGCGGAAGACTTGACCCAACTAAAATCACAATCTCTCGCATGGACAAAACTGAAAATTGCGCCTTAGCACGCGAGATTCGAAAGCAACTTAGGCGTATTAAAGCATCACTCAAATTTCCCGTGGTGCACTCTACCGAGTTACAAATTAAAGCACTGCCTCACCAAGAAATCACGGCCATTGATACTGCACCTACAGGCAGACCCAGAGCCGTGAATGGTACGATTTCTTATATGCCCAATATTTTTGGACTGATGATGGCCGGACACATTATCCAAACTCTATTAAAATCTTAACCTTAATTAAACCCAGGAAAAAACATCATGGTTAGTATCGAAACACCTGTTTGTGACTTTAATATCCCAGCCATCAATTTCAATCTAAAAGGTGTTGATGGAAAAATGCACACACTCGAAAATTGTAAAGGCAAAAATGGCTTGCTTGTCATGTTTATCTGTAACCATTGCCCATACGTCAAAGCCATCATCGATCGCATCATTCGTGATGCTAGTGAATTAAAAACAATGGGTTTAAATACCGTGGCAATTATGTCGAACAATCCAGAAGAATACGAAGCCGATTCATTCGAGAATATGCAAAAAATCTACCAAGAAATGGAATTTCCATTTCCTTACTTAATTGATGAAACACAAGAAGTAGCAAAGGCTTATGGCGCTGTTTGTACGCCAGATTTTTTTGGCTATAACGCCAATTTAGGGTTGCAATATCGTGGCCGACTTGATGCC
Source organism: uncultured Candidatus Thioglobus sp. (assembly GCA_000205985.2). Lineage (GTDB taxonomy): Bacteria > Pseudomonadota > Gammaproteobacteria > PS1 > Pseudothioglobaceae > SUP05. The sequence continues at coordinate 26,126 of GG730003.1, forward strand.
TCTCGCAAAGAAAGCGCTGCAGCTAATGTGAAGAGAGATTTATTCGATGCCATGAGTCAAGTTGCTAACACTGGGCAAGGGCCAAAAGAACAAATTCCATCAATGGGCTGTTCAATCAAATGGTTCGATTAGAAGGTTAGCACTTTATCAGACTGTTCGATAATACTGTGTAAATCATCCAAAGTTGACATTGGGCATATATCCGATGAACCAGATTTTCTAATTTTTAAGCACGTACCACAAGCAAACACTTCGCCACCGGCATCAACAAAAGATTGCATCTGTTCCGGCACATTGAATTTATCATCAACCAACATTTCACTTTCAACGCCTTTTGCTAATAAAAATGCTTTAACTGTATCGCCCTTACCTAAAGAAAACACACCGAGTCTAAATGCATTAAATACTGTTTCAGGGTCATTCGAATAAACCACTATTCCAAGCCTCATAACAACCTCCGTAAATATCCGCCTAAGATTAATTGTACTCTTAATAAATATAATAAAAAACTAATATAGGTTAATTAGCGTATAATTGCGATCTTTGTCTGCGACTAAAAGACCATGTCTGAAAATAAAACTGATAACAAGCCTCAAGCTAAATTTAGCGATTTTGGCTTATCTGATTCAATTCTAAAAGTATTGGATTCTATCGGTTATGAAACGCCATCACCCATTCAAGAACAATGTATCACTCATCTACTAAACGGCGAAGATATTATTGGTCAAGCACAAACAGGTACTGGTAAGACGGCGGCATTTGCCTTGCCTTTATTAGACAATATCGATCTTAGTCTGAACGCGCCTCAATTATTGATTTTAGCGCCAACTCGTGAACTGGCCATTCAAGTATCAGAAGCCGTGCAAGTTTATGCACGTGGTTTAAAAGGCTTTCACGTATTACCAATTTATGGTGGACAGTCATACGACATCCAGTTGCGTCCGTTAAAACGCGGTGTGCATTGTGTTGTTGGTACGCCAGGCCGAGTGATGGACCATATTAAAAAAGGCACTTTAAAGCTAGATCAGCTCAAATCATTCGTCTTAGATGAGGCAGATGAAATGTTGAAAATGGGCTTTATTGACGATATCAAATGGGTCATGGAACGCATTCCTGAACAACGTCAAATCGCGTTATTCTCTGCTACTATGCCAAATATAATCAAGCGTGTTGCTGAGAAGTTTTTAAACAATCCTAAAATTGTTAAAGTTAAAACTAAAACTGAAACAGCACCTACAATCGGCCAAAAATATTGCCTTGTTGGTGGTCTGAGCCAAAAATTAGATGCACTTACTAGAATCCTAGAAGTAACAGAATTTGATGCAATGATTATTTTTGCTAGAACCAAAACACTGACCATCGAACTGTCTGAAAAACTTTCTGCTAGAGGGTTCTCAGCAGAAGCCATTAATGGCGATATTCAGCAAAGCCAACGTGAAAAAATTATTAATAAATTTAAAAAAGGTGGTATTGATATTTTAGTTGCCACTGATGTTGCTGCTCGTGGACTAGATGTGCCGCGTATTTCTCATGTAGTGAACTACGACATTCCTCAAGATGCAGAAACCTACGTACACCGTATTGGCCGCACCGGTCGTGCTGGACGTGAAGGTGAGGCGATTTTATTTGTGTCACATCGTGAAAGGCGCATGCTTAACAATATTGAACGTGTAACACGTCAAAAAATTGAACCACTTGAATTACCGACTGCAAAAATTATCAATGAAAAACGCATCGACACATTCAAAAAGAGAATAACTGAAACCATCAACAATCAAGATTTAAGTGTTTTCGAAAAGCTCGTGACTGAATTTCAAGAAGCCAACGAAGAAATCGCTCATCTTAAAGTAGCTGCGGCCTTAGCGCATATTGCCCAAGGTAACGAACCTTTATTATTGTCTGAAAAAGAACCTAGTTTTGGTAGAGACCAAAAGCCAGGTGAAGAAAAAGTTGTGCCAGTAGAGGCTAATTCTCTTAAAGATCACCCAAAAATACCAATGCGTCGTTATAAGCTTGAAGTGGGTAACAACAACAACATCAAGCCTGGAAATATCCTTGGCGCTATTGCCAATGAAGCAGATATGGATAGTGAGTATATTGGCTCTATTCAGATCTTTGATAACTTCTCAACAGTGGATCTACCTGATGAAATGCCGGAGGAAGTTCTTAAGGTTCTACAAAAAACGGTGGTTAATGGCAAGCGCTTAAACATCGTTGAACTCACTGAGAAGAACAACAAAGCGACTGTTGGTGGTAGCAAACCAGGAAAGCGCAACTTTGGTCGTGGCAAATTTTCTAAAGGTGGCAGAAATGATAGACGTGGTGGCAGAGACTCTCGTGGTGGTGATAAAAGAGGTGGTGACCGCAATAGAAAGCCAAAATTCTCACGTGCAAAACCTAAAAAATAAATAATAACATTATTTGATTTAAAGTACGTTAAAATAGCAAACGCTGGTAAAGAATACGGCTACTATTTATATTTTGTTGTTTGAACTTCTTTCAAGTTTCTCTAAGTTATAAAAGTGGTATGTTTTTTCGGTAATTTTTTTAACTTATAGGAGACATAATGTCTACAACAGGAAAAGTCAAATGGTTTGACGCAAAGAAAGGTTTTGGTTTTATTGAGCAAGAAAGTGGTGACGATGTATTCGTTCACTTCCGTGCTATCCAAGGCGACGGTTACAAATCACTAGAAGAAGGTCAAGAAGTAGTATTTGATCTAGAAGATGGTGCTAAAGGTCCTCAAGCGGCTAACGTACATCCTCAGTAATTTTTAATTAAATTACTTAAAAAAACCCAGCTTAATCGCTGGGTTTTTTATTGCCTAAAACTCTTATTTAGACTTAAACTGAATCCTATCCACCAATATCAAAAAATATTCCTTTGACCATATTTCTAGTACTTTTTCATCTGCAATAAATCGTCTTATATCAAGCTTAGCATTTTCAATATCCAAAACCTCTATTTTGTTTCTTAAAATATCAGTGAACAATTCTTGAGTAAGAAAAATATTATTAGCAATATCTGCGCTTTGTTTAGCTCTAATGGCTAAATGTTCAAGATTTAGTTCAAAATTGTTTCTAACATAGAATTCAAAATCATACCAATCTCGACCTTTAACTCTGGTCTTCCAATTTCTATAAAGTAATGCATGCATTTTCCCAGCATATAAGTCTGCAGAGCTGAAACACTTTAAATAAAATGAAAATGGTTGTAGTAGTAGTTGCTCTGTCGTATCAAAACCTAGTGGTGGATTTGTATCCACTTCAAACTTTATTTTTATTACTTGATCTGTTTGTTGCGCACCATCTAATAATAATATATGTGTAGAAGTGGTATTTTTTAAAAAAGCCGACTCAATATTGGTAATATTAGTTTTAACTTTTTGAGTAATTTTAGTATCTATTCCGAGCGCTGAAAATTCATCATTAATTGCTTTAAAATAAGGCTCAAGCTTGAAATCTTGTTGCGGATGCAATAGTGAAAAATCTAAATCTTCAGAATACCTATCCAGACCATAAAAGATACGTAAAGCCGTACCACCATAAAATGCTGCGTGTTTAAAAAAACCACCTCGATACAATCCTGCCAAAGCAATCTCTTGCATTACCTCCCTTAAAGCATTATGATAATCTTCATCACTAGTTATCGTATACCTATTGAGCATTTGTTGCAGCATGATTAATTAATCCTTATTTTTTGTAAAGCCTTATATAAAAAATCGAGCAATTTAACTTTGTAATTACAACCCATGCACTGTTTAATTAACTCCAAATCAAACTTTACTAACCCATAAAAATCGATGCGCAAATCGTACTCAAGATATTCAATCATCGCTTTGATTGAGGTAATTTTTAAATTCTGCGTTAATAGTATTTTGTCACAGAGCGCTTTTTCTGGAGAAGCCAGCATATAGCTAACACCATCACTATTGGTTTTTATCTTGATTGCTTTTGCATAAATACAATTCGGTGATTTTATATAACTAAATCTTCCAAGCGGCGTATGGTAATTCTTAGCTATTTTTGTGGTTACCGAAGTGATTTCAAAAACCCTTTCAGGAATTAAATTATAATAAGATAAGGCATAATCTAAAGACACATAGGAAGGTCCGTATATAAGATTGGCCAGCAATTCTTTTGATACGCTCGCTTGATTGTAAATCTCACCAAGTACATAAAGTGAGCGCTTTATTCTTATAATTTCACCAGCCCTAACCATTTGCTGAATTTTGTCATTTGGATTTTTATATTTACTCAATATACTTTTTAAAGTAGCGTGCGTAAACGGGACTGCCTTCAAAGCTTGCAGGTCTTTTATAAATTTCATGCCAATAATAATACCATAAATATTATTATATTTATATACTTAATATGATTTTTTCATATTTTCTATATAAATATAATATATTTATTTAATCAATGGGTTTTTTATTGTCTAAAATTAAAGAGCACTTGCCTCTTTATGTTCCAGTAGTTTTTTTATCAAAAGTACAAGTTTTTGCACAGACTACTTGCTGATTACCTCTGATTGCACGATCCATCGTATCTAACGAGATTACAGATTTCGATAATACACTTTTAAGCAATACTGCGCTTTTTTTTCTTGTCATCTATCTATACTCTAAATATTAAAATTCATCCTCCCATGGATTAAACAATTCAACGCCACTTTGCTGCATATCTTTAACGTTTCTAGTAACCATAATACAATTATTCACCAAAGCAGAAATAGCGATTAAACCATCAATACTTGGTACTGGCTTTCCCAATAATTCTGTTCGCGCCTGAATCTCACCCCACTTGGTGCAAACATCTAAATCAATAGCCAGTATTCGCCCCTTAAAGCGCTGTTTTAAATCCTCTTCTACCCAAAGTTTAAGTTTGCTTTTTCTTGCCTCATTGGCTGCTTTTTCAATACCCTTCTCAATCTCTCCAAAGGTTAAAACACTTAGATACAAATCATTTTCTGTTTGAGATTGTAACCAACTAACAACGCTACGATTAGGCTGCGGTTTAATTAATTCAGAAATAACACAAGTATCTAACAAATATTTCACAACTCTACGTCTCTTGGCAAATCTTTACTACGATCAAATTCTAACTCTAGGTCCGCCAAAGGTGAGGTTTTAAAAAATGTTACTAAATCTGTCTTTGGTTTAATCATTTTCTCATACTCGCTAAAAGCCAGAACTACAACTGCATTATTCCCATGCTTAGTAACAAACTGAGGTTTGTTATGCATTGCATTTTCAACCAATTGGCTAAATTTAGATTTAGCATCTTGTAATTGCCAAGAATTATTTTTCATCTCATCCGCCTTATTAAATAACTAGTCTGACTAGATTATACAATATAATTTGATTAACTATTTGTAGTTTTAATTAAATTATTATTCTAGTTAAGTGACTCGACTCCAATTTTATTTGCCGCCACAATTAACTTCTTATCCATTGTTAATAATTGTGCATTGTTACGCCTTGCTAGCACCAAAAATAGCGCATCATAAACAGGGTGATTTAATTCACACCCCAGCTTAAATGCCTCAAGATAAAGCTCATGCTCATTTATATATTCATCTGGCAAAGCAATTGCCTGCTCAATCATTTTTTCACAATGCGCATACGGGTAGTCTGCTAACTTTTGATATTTCCAAAAAACATTGGCGGCTTCTGCTATCAACAAAGTTGGTGCAAGCACCAAATCTGCCTGCATAATTATCTGTGAAAATTTAGCAGAAGATTTGCGCTGTAAAACTATCTCTACTGCCGCACTAGTATCTAAAACAGCAATCATCTTTCTCTATCTTCTCGAATCAGTACTTCTGGATCACTCAATATCGTACTATCAAGTACAGACTCTTGAGCAATTTGTTGTAGCAACTGTGCACGGCGCTCTTTTGGAGAACTGGAAACGCCTAAACCTTTAGCTAAAACGGCAACTGCCTGCTGAGCCAGACTACGGTGATCTTGATCTGCTTGCTTTTTCAACTGATAGTAGATATTTTCTGGCAACTCCCTCACTTGTAGTGATGACATAATACAACTCTGTTAATAATATAAAATCATTATAATGCATTATTCATTAAAATGCATCATGTTTGTGAATTTATTCACAATTTGACAAAAAAGGCTTTAGTTTTATTGAGCAAGAAAGTGGTGACGATGTATTCGTTCACTTCCGTGCTATTCAAGGTGACGGTTACAAATCACTAGAAGAAGGTCAAGAAGTAGAGTTCGATTTAGAAGATGGTGCTAAAGGTCCACAAGCGGCTAACGTACATCCTCAGTAGTTCTTAAAAAAATTACTTAAAAAAACCCAGCTTTCGCTGGGTTTTTATTGTCTAAAATATGTAAATAACTACAATATTTAGAAATTATACCCAACAGATAATGACAAACCATCAATGTCGGCACCATCAACTTCAGACTTCATAAATTCTGCATTAATTGCGGCATCCTCTGTTACTGCATATGAAGTCCCTATACCATAATACACATCACTACCGTCATCTTTTGCAAAAACCCCACCAATTGAGTATGCCGTTCCATCATAGGTAAAAGTATTATTGCCAGTAACTGAATACTCAAGATCCCAAAATAACATTCCTAACTTTCCATAAACATCAAATTTGTCATTAATAGGCGATGAATATTTCAATCCAAGTGTGTAGCTTGTGTCTGTTTCGGCTTTAACACTTCCGTCTGCTGAATATGAATACGCTTTACCAAGATAAGTGCCAGAGCCAGAGCCAGAGCCAGTGTAACTAACTGAAACCTCACCACTGCTGATAACACCACCCTCAACTGCTAAATTTTCATCAACTTGATAACCTACAGTAAAAGATGCAACAGTATCTTCATCATCAACCGTAACACCAGCTACTGATGTTATATCGCTATTCAAGTCAGCTTTTACATTCCAAGCTCCTGCTGTAACATAGGTTCCACCCACTTCAGTTGCTGTCGCAGTCATCGAAGCAGTTGCTACAAATAATGCTGCTAAAGCTGTATTTAATTTATTTTTCATATTTATTCCTTAAAGTTATAAAAGATTTGAGAACATGCGCCTTGTTCTCAAATCAGATTTATTCTAATACACACCTAAAAAAAAAAGGAAATATCATATGTTAATTTTAGAAAATAAATTCATTCAAAAGAACATCTTGCTCTTAGAGAATTCTGGATTAGTAGAAGAAAAGAACTTGGATTGTCACAAGCAGCGCTTGCTGAAAAAATTACGGTTGTGCAATCATTAATTGCCAAAATCGAAACAGGCGATAGACGACTAGATATTATTGAAATGATTGACTATACTCAAGCCTTAGAAGTTGATCCACACGAAGTTATCGATTTAATCATCAATCAAAAATCAAAAAATTGCATAAAAATTTAGGAAATTTTTTAAATGGGCTAAAAATCCTATAAAAAACTGCTGTTTTCAGCACTAAAACAGCAGTTTATTGAATGAAAATGAGAAAATATTACTGAATTAAATAAAATTTCAGAAATAATACAAATGATATTATTTTATGATATCATTAATAAAAATGAATAACAAACATAAGAAAACCCTAAAAAGGCTTTTAACCAAGCCTGTTTTGAGCAATATTAAGTTTGATGATGTGGATAAATTGCTGATTGCACTTGATTTAGAAAGAATAGAAGCAAGTGGGTCAAGAATTACCTATAAATTTGATGAGGATAATTTTATAACACTGCACAAACCACATCCAAACAATGAAATTAAACGCTATGTTGTTAAAAAATTACAAATTTTACTATTTAATATAGGAGTGAAAAAATGAACTATAAAGGCTATGAAGCTTCCATTCATTTTGATGAAGAAGATAAAATTTTCTGGGGTGAAATTACTAACCTTGGCAGTAAGTCAATGATTTTATTTCACTCTGAAAATGCAAACGAACTAGAAAATGAATTTCACATTTCGGTTGATGCGTATATTGAAACTTGCGAAAAAACTGGATCTACTCCTAAAAAACCATTTAGTGGAAAAATGATGATTAGAACCACGCCCAGTATTCATGCAAAGGCTGTAGCCAGTGCTAAAACCCAAGGCATTAGTGTTAATAAATTAGTTGAACAGGCTATTGTTGAAAGGATAGAGGCGCACTAAGCAGCTTTTTCATATAAATCAATAATTGTGGACAATGCAGAATAATTACATCATTAACAACACTAGGAATTTGTCATGAATGTTGATAAGCGTAAGAAAAATAAAGAAAAAGGTGAATTTATGAAAGCGATTGCCCAAGGTCTTACTGATATAAAGCAAGGCGATGTAGAACAATTAGAAGTTGTTAAAAAACAATTAGGAATGACTTAATAGTGAAAACATTCTACTGGTACGACTACGAGACTTTTGGCATTAGCCCAAAAACAGATCGAATTTCACAATTTGCAGGTATTCGCACGGATGAAAACCTCAATATTCTTGATGAACACATGTTTTATTGCAAGCCAACGCATGATTGCTTGCCTGCGCCAGAAGCTTGTGCAGTAACAGGCATTAGTCCGCAAGATTGCGAACAAAAAGGCGTGATTGAACATGAGTTTATCAAGAAAATAAACAGTGAATTCACCACGCCCAACACTTGTATTGTTGGCTATAACTCGATTCGATTTGATGATGAATTTACCCGCTACACGTTATATCGCAACTTTATCGATCCGTATGCTTGGCATTGGAAAGATGGCAACACGCGTTGGGATATTTTGGATGTGGTGCGCTTGTGCTATGCACTTAAAAAAGACAACAGCCTAAAATGGGTGCATAACGAAGAAGGTAAGCCTGTCTTTAAACTTGACCAACTGTCATTAGCTAACGGTATTGAGCATGCTAATGCACACGATGCTCTAGCCGATGTACGTGCTACTATTGGTATTGCCAAAATTATCAAAGAAACACAGCCTCAACTGTTTGATTATGCTTTTAGTCTGCGCGAAAAGAAAACAGTCGAAGGTAAGATTAAACTGTTTGAGCCAATGTTGCACACCTCTGGCATGTACCCCGCTACGTTGTCTTGCACGCGATTAGCAGTCGCACTGGCTTATCACCCAGAATACAACGACCGAGCCATTGTGTTTAATCTTGATCAAGATCCATCCATATTGCTAGAGTTAGATGTTGAAGAGCTAAAAACCCTGATGTTTACCAAGCAATCTGAACTCCCAGATGGGGTTAAACGCTTAGAAATCAAGGATTTAATTTTTAACAAAAGTCCAATGTTTGTGCCTAATGTTTATAAACTCGATCCTAAAGTTGTTGAACAATTACAAATCGACATGGATACCCGCATGCAGCGATTGGATTTTATTAAAGACAATCAATCGGCCATTAATAAAGTGGTACAAGACTTATACAGAAACGATAAAGAACGCGCCCCGACCGTGGATGTGGATCAGGCACTCTATGATGGTTTTATGGACAACGCCGATAAACGCATTGGTGAACAAGTTCAAAGATTGTCTGTTGATGAGTTAAAAAAGTTTCATCCAAAATTCAAAGATCAAAAACTATCAACACTGCTAATGCATTTTAAAGCCAGAAATTATCCTAATTCATTAACCGAAGATGAAGCGGAAGATTGGTTTGAAACAGTGCAAGGAAGGATTCAAGCGGGGGAAAATGGTTACACATCATTGGATGATTATTACCAAAGAATCACGTTAATGCAAAAACAACACCCAGAAAAAGAAACACTGTGGAAACAGCTAGAATCTTACGCTGAATCATTTTTATAAGGCACTTGTGCTATTAAGCTGAATTTAAGGTATAATCTTCGGCATTGAGGAAAACCAAGTAAAAGAGGAAAATGAACGCCGAGACTCGTAGTGAAATGTTTGGAAGGTTGTTAAAAAACATACCCAATCCAACAACAGAATTAAATTATTCAACTCCATTTGAGCTACTAGTAGCCGTTACATTATCTGCTCAAGCAACGGATAAAAGTGTTAACAAAGCAACCGATAAACTGTTTCCAATTGCTAATACGCCTGAAACCATTTTCGAATTAGGTGAGGACACGCTTAGAAACACTATTAAGACCATTGGTTTGTTCAATTCAAAAGCCAAGCACATTATTCAAGCCTGTAAAATTCTGATTGAAAAATATGACTCAGCTGTACCAGAAACTCGTAAAGAGCTAGAGGCACTACCGGGTGTTGGGCGCAAAACTGCAAACGTGGTACTTAATACGGCTTTTGGTCATCCCACCATTGCGGTTGATACGCACATCTATCGTGTCGCTAATCGTACCGCGATTGCCAGTGGTAAGACGGTATTGGAAGTGGAGAAAAAACTCATTAAATTCATCCCTGATGAGTTTAGAGTACCTGCACATCATTTAATGATTTTGCACGGTCGCTACACTTGTAAGGCGCGCTCTCCGCTTTGTAACGAATGTGTATTGCTTGATCTTTGTGAATACGAAGAAAAAAACCTATAGCAGGAGTTTTTTGCACAATGATGCGTGATTATCAAAACACCATCTTTCATCAATTTGGAAACTTTTTAAAAAACACCCTTAGAGTTGCCAAAGGTGAATTTAAAAAAATTCCCAGCTTAATAAAATCTGCCACTCTGATAATCACGCATCATCATACAAAGACCTCCTAGTGTTCTACACTCAAGATAGAGCGCAGCAACGAAAATTTCTTGCCAATACTTGGCAAAAATTCCTAAAAAATCAAGTATTAGATCCGCTGGAATCTCAACTAGCCAGTGTGATTGAGATACATCCAGAATACCACAAACTAATCAATAACGTAGAATCTGAGTATTTCCCCGAACAAGGTGAAGTCAACCCTTTTCTGCACATCAATCTACATTTATCATTAAGAGAGCAATTCTCAATTAGCCAACCACAAGGCATTAATGAGTACTATCAAAAAATACTAGGTAAAGTTCAAGATCCACACGAGGCTGAACACCTGATGATGGATTGCATTGCGCAGATGATTTTCTCATCACAGAAAAACAACACGCCGATGGATCATCAAGCGTATATTGGTTGTTTAAAATCTATTTCCAAGCGAGGCAAAACCTCCCGAACTTGATTAATTAAAAAATGATGTTAGTTTTGATAACGGCTTTTACTGGTTGTTGGCGTGAGGAATTGCCTCGTAGATGGATTGCATTGCGCAGATGATTTTCTCATCACAGAAAAACAACACGCCGATGGATCATCAAGCTTACGTTCAGTGCTTAGAAGAACAATTTAAGCGCTAAATCAATGTCGATTGAAATTCACATTGAAAAACATCTGAACCAGAAGGTCGTCAACAAGCAATCCGTAGGTACTGGCTTATTTGAAGCGTACAAAGTTCAATTGAATAATGGTCAAAGTGTTTTTATCAAACACCAATCTGATAATAACCAACGGTTGGTCCATGAAGGTAAAGAGCTTATCTTACTAGGAAAAACTATCCACACGCCCAAGGTTCTGGGCAGTTGTAAACACTGCCTAATCCTTGAATGGATTGAAACTTCACACAATCTAAATGTACAATCACAAATGGGTATTGAACTTGCCGAGCTTCATCAAAACACCTGTGATTATTTTGGCTTTGGTTTTGATAACAAAATTGGCCAAACACCGCAGCTTAATGCCGTTGGTAAAAATATTACGGACTGGGGTGAGTTCTACTGGAAATACAGACTGCTTTTTCAAATTGAACTAGGCTTTAAGAACAACTTACTCAAAAAAGACGAATACCAACGGTTACTTACAATAGAGAATGTTCTACCAAATCTATTAGAGAGTGACATTCAACCAGTATTATTACATGGAGACTTATGGTCTGGCAATGTTTTAAGTGGGAAGAATAACCCTTATTTTATCGATACGGCTAGCTATTATGGGCATCGAGAAATCGATTTTGCATTAACGCTTATGTTTGGCGGGTTTTCAAATGATTTTTACAACAGCTATAACGAATCTTTTCCACTTGATGACGGCTTTAATCAGAGAAAGCCGTTATACATGCTTTATCATTATCTTAATCATCTGAATATTTTTGGCAGTGGCTATCATGCTAATGTCATGCACTGCGCGCAACAATTATTAAGTTAGGCATTCCAGTTAACGAAGTTTTCCAATAATTGCAATCCATCGTGTTGTGATTTTTCAGGATGAAACTGCACAGCGAATAGGTTGTCCTTTGCAATCGCACAAGTAAAGTCAATACCGTAATCGGTTGATCCAGCAATAACAGCATGGTCAGCCTCTTTCACGTAATAACTGTGTACGCTATAAAAACGCGAGTTATCTTTTATGTTATGCCACAACGGATGATCTTGAGTTTGTTTGACGCTATTCCAGCCCATGTGTGGGATTTTTAAATCATTTTTAGGGAATCTAACCACATCACCAGAAACAATTGACAACCCTTTAGTGCCACCGTTTTCTTCACTGTGATCAAACAGCAATTGCAGTCCCAAGCAAATACCTAAAAAAGGTTTTTCATGCTCACAGCGTTTAATTATATCGACCAGATTATGCTCATTAAGTGCCTGCATGCAAGCACCCATTGCCCCCTGACCAGGAAATACAATGCGATCAGCACTATCAATTATCTTGGCATCATCCGTTAAAATTACACGATCATTAGGTGCAACATGCTCGAGCGCTTTTTGCACTGAACGTACGTTGCCCATGCCATAATTGACAATTGCAATGGTTTGACTCATTGATTCTTAAAGCGAACCCTTGGTGGATGGAATGACACCCGCTTGGCGCTCATCAGGCGTTATCGCCATACGTAGTGCCCTACCGAAAGCTTTAAAAACAGTTTCCGCTTGGTGATGCGCATTAACACCTTTAATGTTGTCAATGTGAAGAGTAATCAAAGCATGATTCACAAAGCCTTGAAAAAATTCAGAAATTAAATCAACATCAAAAGTACCGATCATCGCACGAGTAAAACTCACGTTCAGCTCCAAACCAGGACGACCGGACAAGTCTAGCACTACACGAGATAGTGCCTCGTCTAATGGCACGTACGAATACCCATAACGGGTAAATCCTTTTTTATCGCCCACTGCTTGATTAAAGGCCTGCCCTAAAGTAATGCCAATATCTTCAACACTGTGGTGATCATCAATTTGCGTATCGCCATCACATTTAATGGCGATGTCCATTAAACCGTGACGTGCTACCTGATCGAGCATGTGGTCTAAAAATGGCACACCGGTGTCGATGTTTGCCTGGCCAGTGCCGTACAAATTTAGCTCAACGCCAATGTCCGTTTCGTTGGTTTTTCTTGATACTTTTATCATTTATAAATATTCTTCAATTAAAATTTCTGCAATCTGAATGCTATTCAAAGCTGCTCCTTTACGAATATTATCAGAAACTACCCATAAGTTTAGACCTTTCTCATGAGATATATCCTCACGAATGCGACTCACAAAAGTATCATCGTGATTGGTCGCCTCAACAAATGGGGTGGCGTAACCACCATCTTCACGCTTATCCAGAACCGTTACACCGTTCGCTTTGGACAAAACTTCTACGGCTTCAGCTGCTGTGATTTTAGTTTTAGTTTCAATGTTAATCGCTTCAGAATGGCCGTAAATCACTGGCACACGTACTGCGGTTGGATTAACCAAAATATTGTCATCCTCAAAAATCTTTTGAGTTTCCCAGACCATTTTCATCTCTTCTTTGGTATAACCATTGTCTTGGAATACATCGATGTGCGGAATCACATTAAAAGCAATTTGTTTTGGATAAACCTCAACATCAACCTCGGTATTACCGCCCAATAGTTTTGTTGTTTGCTCAATGAGTTCAGAAATAGCTTCTTTTCCAGAACCAGAAACGGCCTGATAAGTGGCAACGTTAATGCGCTCAATACCGACCGCATCATAAATTGGCTTAAGTGCCACCAACATCTGAATGGTGGAACAATTCGGATTAGCAATGATATTGCGCTTAGTGTAACCAGAAATCGCATGTGGATTCACCTCTGGTACCACCAATGGAATGCCTTCATCACGGCGAAAATGTGCGGTATTGTCAATTACCACACAACCGGCTTCAGCCGCAATTGGTGCGTATTTTTCAGAAATATTACCACCGGCCGAGAACAAGCCGATTTGTGCTTGAGAAAAATCAAACGTGTCTAAATCTTGCACTGTCCAGCTTTTTCCCTGACAGAATACTTTCTTTCCAGCTGAATTTGCACTGGCTAAAGGATATAGATTATCAATTGGGAAATTACGCTGCTCTAAAATCGAAAGAATGGTTTCGCCCACAGCGCCTGTTGCGCCAACAACAGCAACATTGTATTTCTTGCTCATAACTGTAAAAATTGGAAATTATAAAATCACGTCCATTATACTTGATTGTCAATGTCGATAAATTGATGCTTAAGATCGAATTTCTGGCTCAAATGCTGGCACAATGCTTGCACACCATAACGTTCGGTTGCATGATGCCCCGCTGAAATAAAGGCAATGTTGTTCTCTTTAGCAATGGCTGGAATTTGCTCTGACACTTCACCGGTAATAAAACAATCAGCACCTACTTCAATCGCATGCTCAATATAACTCTGAGCGCCACCACTGCACCAAGCGATCTTTTTAATCACTTTCTCGCCATCGCCAAACACTAAAGGTGTACGTTCCGTTATGTTCTTTATCGCCTGCTCAACACCTGAAAGTTTTGAATTAACCTCGCCCTGCCATACTAGAGTATCGCCAATCGGCATTGGATTAGCAATGTTAAGTCGCATGGCTAATTGAATGTTATTGCCAACAATAGAATGTGCATCAAGCGGTAAATGGTAAGCAAATAAATTAACATCATTGTCCAATAGTGCTTTAATACGATTTTTCTTAAAACCGGTGATACTCGTACGCTCATTTTTCCAGAAGAAGCCATGGTGTACAAACAGTGCGTCAGCTTTTTCATCAATCGCACGCTCAATCAAATCCAAATTGGCACTCACACCAGAAATTATCTTTGAAATTTCTTTACGTCCTTCAATTTGCAACCCGTTGGGGCAATAATCATCAAACTTATCTTTGCTGAGATAATCGTCGCAATATTCGGCTAAAGCCTTATTGTCAATCATAATATTCTTTCACAATATTAATAAATAAATTATTTTCTTCAGCAGTACCTACGGTAACACGCAAACAGTCAGTTAGCCTCGGAGCTGATGATAAGTTTTTAATCAGCACTTCCTTAGTCTTCAATGCTTCAAACAAATCATTTGCACCGGGTGCTTTAAACAAAATAAAGTTTGCCTGAGAAGGATAAACCGTGAGCTGTTTAATGCCCTCTAGTGCTAGCGATAAATTAGAACGCTCGGTAATAATGGTTTGAGCATTTTTATCAATTTCATCTTTTTGTTGCAAAAGAAACTCAGCACTCACTTGGGTCAAGGTATTAATGTTATACGGTAAGCGTAATTTATCCAACTCTACTACGGTATCTTGTGCGCCGATTAACAAGCCCAAACGCAAACCGGCAAAACCAATTTTAGACACGGTCCTTAAGAGTACCAGATTTGGATATTGAGCGATGTCGTTTAAAAAACTATCGCCAGCATAGGCATAGTAAGCCTCATCCAACACCACTAAAGCATCACTCGCAGTGATGATACTAATAATGGAATCTCGATCAAAAGTGTTACCTGTTGGGTTGTTAGGATAAGCAATAAAAATTAATTTTGGCTTATATTTCTTAACGGCTGACAGTATTGCTGACAAATCAATTTCAAAATTTTCATCAAGCTCGACTCCTTGATAATTAAGTCGTGTGAATTTTGCAATCATGGCGTACATCACAAAACTTGGCTCAATGCTCAAGATCGTATCGTTCGCATCACACGCTAAAGCCAGCATCTGAATCAACTCATCTGAACCATTGCCCAAAAGAACGCCAAATTCAGCAGGAATGCCCATTAATTCTCGCAAGGTTTGTTGCAAACTACTCGCACTTGGATTAGGGTAACGATTCAGTTGTACATCGGCCAAATAAGCCAAATATTGACCTGTCAACTCATCGGATAGAGGAAATGGGCTTTCCATCGCATCAAGCTTTACCATGTTTTTTGATTTTGGCACATGATAAACATTAATTGCTTGAATATCAGATCGTAACCAATTGTTAATAAAACTCATGTCAAATTGTATTTACGGCTTTTGCCTATTAGGATGATGTTGCATTTTACCTATACTCTTTGCGTTTAACAGGGTTTGGTACGTATAGTCCAATGCACGTTTACAAGCGATTCTGGTTTCAACACCTAGCGCCAATAAACCAGCAATGCTACTGGCAAGTGTACAACCAGAACCATGATAATCGCCAGGAAGCTTAGTATAGGTGTAGCGCTCAAGTAACTCAGCATGATGATACAATCGATGCTCTATTTCATCATTAGATGAATCTGTAGTGGTTAAAAGCACCCACTCACAAGGCAGTGACTCAACGGCCTGTTGCTCGTTTTTATTGGGTGATAAAGCTTGTAACTCATCCACATTAGGAGTTATCACATCCACCAAAGGTAATAGTTTAGTCTTTAAGACTTCAAGCGTTTGAGAGTCTAATAGCTTGTCTTTTGCAGTTGATTTGACAATGGGATCAAGCACAATCGTCACATCATCACATTCGCTCAATAAATTTGTTAAAACCTCTATTTGCTTTTTAGAAGACAACAAACCAATCTTGGCCACTGAAAATGTCACATCAGTTTTTAGATGGTTAAATTGTTCAGCAATAAGCTTACTGTCTACTTCTTGTGTACTTTTAACCGACTGTGTGTTTTGAACAGTGAGCGTAGTGATGATCGGTAATGGTGTTACCCCAAATTGATTGATGGTTTCAATATCAGCAGCAATGCCTGCTCCACCGCAAGGATCAAGCCCCGATAAAACTAAAACACTGTCCGACACGTTGAATTATTGAGCTTCTTTTTGAATGAGATAATCAAGCACTTGAAATAATCGTTCTTCGCCACCGGCGCGTTTAGAGTCTACCCAGTATTTACCATTCACCACAAAAGTAGGTACGCCAGTAACTTTGTATTTAATCGTGTTACTTTTTGATTTATTGAGTTTAATACGCACTGAAAACGACTTAAATGCATTATTAGCACGTTTTCTATCAACATCATGATCGGCCATCCAATCAACAAAATCTTCTTGATCGATCAATGGAGTCTTGTGCAAATGAATGGCATCAAATAACTTACCATGAAGCCTATTGACCTCGTTCAATTGCTCTAATACGTAATAAAAAATAGCGCCATTTTCCCAACGCTCTGAAAAAACAGCGGGCTGACGAATAAACTTAGCCGAACTAGGCAATGTTTTTAACCACCTATCCACCATAGGTTCAAGATTAAAACAATGTGGACAGTGGTACCAAAATAATTCTCGCACTTCAACTTTATCTTCCGTAACAGTTTTAACCGGTTTGTCTAAAACCACATAATCTTCGCCAGCTACAAAACCAGCAAAGGCAAAATTAATGTGTGCGGATAAAAAACAAACGGCTAAAAAGGAGATTAGTTTTTTCATTGATTGTGCATCATAATTTAAGAACTTGATTCACATTATACTGAGTTAATTCGTACTCTTTATTCATTTGAAATCTTTGCCACAGCGCCTGATAAGATTGACCTTCAATCGGATGAATCAGTTCAGAATTCAACTCTGCTAAGGGTGCCAGAACAAAAGCGTATTTTAAAATATCATCCCTAGGTAAATTTGCACTTTCATCTACCATATCGTCATAAAGCACTAAATCAAGATCAATTTCTCTGGAAGAAAACTTAGGCTGAGTACGGTCTCTGCCTTGTTTTTGTTCAATATCTCGCAAAACCTTTAAGGTTTCTTTAATGGGCAGGTGTGTGTGTGCATTCACGCCCACGTTATAAAAATCATCCCCCTCAAAACCTTCGGCAGGACTTTCAAAAACCGATGAAATCTTTAAATCGGTAAACGCTAACTCTAAAGCTTGAATCGCTGCCGACATATTTTTCCTACGGTTTTGATTAGAACCGATGTTAATGTGAACATTAGCCATTGTTCGATCTTTCGATGATAACACCAACTCCTTGCGCACCGGTTACTGCCTCACCTTTATTGAGCGTAAGTTTGACTTTTTCCACGCCAAATTCATTAAGAATAATTTCAGTAATTCTCTCAGCCAAAGTTTCCACCAATTGAAATTCACTGGTGCTAACAAATTCAATCAAGCGTTTGGACACAGACTTGTAATCCAGCGTTTGATCAATGTGATCAGTTTCGCTAGCGGCCTTAATGTCAGCAGACATTTCTATGTCTAATACAATGTCTTGGCGAATCTCCCGCTCCCAATCGTAAATACCGATCACGGTGTCAATTTTTAAACCTTGTATAAATACAATATCCATGCTTAAATTAAAAGTTGAAAATTCAAAGTTGAAATTATATGTTACCAACACTCATTATTTGCGCTTATCTTATTGGATCTATTTCAGCAGCAATCATTGTTTGTAAAATTCTAAACTTGCCAGATCCTAGAACACAAGGATCTAACAATCCAGGTGCTACTAACGTACTACGTATTGGTGGCAAAAAAGCAGCGGCCATTGTGCTGATTGCTGATGGTCTTAAAGGTGTCGCTCCTGTGCTCGTTGCAAATTATCTTGGGTTTAGCTTATTAGATGTATCTCTCGTTGCTTTAGCGGCATTTTTAGGTCATGTGTACCCTGTTTTTTTTGGCTTTAAGGGTGGCAAAGGCGTGGCAACTTTCTTAGGTGCGTTGTTTGCATTGAATTATTTAGCTGGACTCGGTTTTGCACTTACCTGGGTTTTTGTAGCAAAAGTGTTAAAAATTTCATCACTATCAGCGTTAATTGCCACACTGCTTGCGCCACTTTATTTTTATTTAATCACGAACGAACTTGAAGCAACCTATGTGATTGGTATTATTTGCCTTTGGATTTTCTACACTCACAGAAGCAACATTCAAAGAATGCTCTCGGGCGAAGAAGGCAAAATCAAGTCTTAATATTAACGCCTTTTTTTAGTAAATAGACAGACACCATCGCTAGCACAATAATAATAATCAGAAGTATCGACATTGAAGTCCAGAAATCAGAAGTGCCCACACCTAAAAATCCTAATCTAAAGCTATCCACCATGTAATAAATGGGATTGAATTTGCTTGCGTCCTGCCAAAACTGTGGCAATATTTCAATACTGTAGAACATGCCGCCTAAATAGGTCATTGGCATTAAGATAAAAGTTGGAACAATCGTAATATCATCAAACGACTGCGCAAATACCGCATTAATAAATCCAGCCAGAAGAAAATAAACAGCGTTAGTAAGAAAGTAACGATGGTAATGAGTAAATTATCAATTTCAAAATCCACAAAAAATGACACGGCGATAAACACACCCAAGCCCACCACGAATCCGCGTGCTACGCCACCTGAAATATAACCCAACAGGATTACCCAATAAGGCACAGGGGAAACCAGTAATTCTTCAATACTGTGATTAAATTTTGCCAAGAAAAACGAAGAGACTGTGTTGGCGTACGAGTTCTGAATCACGGTCATGAGGATAATCCCAGGGATAATATAGTGCATGTAATCAATCCCTTGCATGTCGCCAATACGCTGTCCCATCAAGCCACCAAAAATCAATAAATAAAGTGAAGTGGTAATAATTGGCGGGAAAATGGTTTGCACCCAAATTCGAGAGAACCTTAGAATCTCTTTTATAACAATGGTTTTATAAGCAATCCACATTATGATTTCTTTTTAGTTAGGCATAAAAATAAAGTTTCCAGTCGATTTTGTGCACTACGAACGTGTTCAATACTAACACCTTGCTTAGCTAATGTTTGTAGCACATCGGTAATGTTTGATTTTGATTCAATTACTACTTGTAACGAATAATTATCGAGCCTTTCATAACTAAAATTATTAGACACAATGTCTTTTGGTAATGGCTCTAAACTTTCTAAAATCAACACTTGTTGGTCAACTTTAGATAATAATTTTTTCATGCTGGTTTGCTCAATCACCAAGCCGTCATCTAAAATGGCAATGTTACGACACAACAATTCAGCCTCCTCAAGGTAATGAGTGGTGAGGATAATGGTCATACCCTGCGCGTTAAGTTCTTTAAGATACGACCACATAGAGCGACGTATTTCTACATCAACGCCAGCAGTCGGTTCATCCAATATCAGTATCTTGGGTTGATGAATAAGCGCCCTTGCTAACATCAGCCGACGCTTCATGCCCCCCGATAATGACTTAGCCATATCGAAACGCTTACCCCACAGTTGCATTTTTATTAACAATACTTTAGCTTGATCCCTTGCATCAGAACGTGTAATTCCGTGATAACCAGCTTGATTGATTAAAATCTCTTCAATCGGCTCAAAAGGGTTGAAATTGAATTCTTGTGGCATAAGACCTATCAACCTCTTTATTTCATTAGCATGTGTGTCTTGATTAAGCCCAAGCACTTCAACATCGCCCGAAGTTTTATTAAGCAACCCACAAATAATACCAATAGCCGTAGTCTTGCCAGCGCCATTACTGCCCAACAAAGCAAAAAAATCACCCTGCTCAACATAAAGGTCAATACCTTTTAAGGCTTCTAATTGATTGGCGTAAGTTTTTTTCAAACTCTGAATTGACAGCGCAACTGGCATATAAATTACATCCTCAAAAAATATAGTGGTACGCAAGCTTAAACTTGCAACTTGTATTATAAGAGCCATTAAGGTGAATATTTTTAAACATTCATCACCTTTTATTAACTAATTTTGCGATAATTATCAACTTTACATTGTAATGAAATCCGCGTTATGTCTAGCATTAAAAACATAGAACTACCTGATATTGGTGATTTTGATGAAGTTGAAGTTATTGAGATTTTAGTGAGTGTTGGCGACAAGATAGAAGTTGATGACAGCATAATCACACTAGAAAGTGACAAAGCTTCGATGGAAATCCCTACCCCATCTGCTGGCATTGTGAGCAGTATTAATGTCAATATTGGTGACAAAATTAAACAAGGCGATGTGGTTTTGGGCATAGAATCTGATCAAGCCGGTGATGAAAAAAAACTGAAAAAACTGAAAAAACTGAAAATAAATCCAGTGAATCTGAATCAAAAATAGTGCCTGTTGTTGTTCCGGATATTGGCGATTTTGATGCCGTCGAAGTGATTGAAATTTTAGTCAACGTAGGCGATGAACTGAACGAAGAAGATAGCATAATCACATTAGAAAGTGACAAAGCTTCGATGGAGATTCCAACACCCGTTGCTGGCAAAGTCAGCAGTTTAAAAGTAAGCTTGGGTGACAAGTTGAATTTGGGCGACCTGATCCTTGAACTGGAAAGTGCTGGCGGTGAAAATGCCACTTCTGAATCAGTAGAACCTGCAGAGAGAACACCGGCCAAACAAGCCTCTGTTGCCACACCAGCTGCATCACCCAGTACAAATGAATCAACGTCTAAAACACCGAAAGGGGATTCTCATGCGTCGCCTTCGATTCGTAAACTGGCAAGAGAGTTAGGGGTTGATTTATCAAAAGTGTCCGGCACGGGACAAAAAAATCGCGTCTTAGATGGAGACATCAAGGGCTACGTTAAGCAAATTATAACTTCAGGTGGTTCGGGTAGTGCCATTCCTAAAGTTCCGGTTATCGATTTTTCTAAGTTTGGTGAGACTGAAATTCAGCCATTATCCAGAATCAATAAACTCTCAGGCAAACACTTAACGGCTTGTTGGTTGAATATCCCACACGTAACTCAATTTGACGAAGTCAACATTGATCAAATGGAAGCCTTTAGACAAGAACAAAAAGCCAAAGGGGTAAAACTAACACCGCTGGTGTTTATTATGAAAGCCGTGATTCAAGCACTGAAACAGCACCCACGCTTTAATTCTTCATTAGATGAATCGGGTGAGAACTTAATCATTAAAAAATATTTCAACCTTGGCATTGCTATGGATACACCAAATGGCTTGGTTGTACCAGTGATTCGTGATGTTGATCAAAAATCATTAACTGACCTTGCAACAGAACTGGCCGAAACATCAGCCAATGCGCGTGAAGGCAAGCTTAAACCAGGCGATATGCAAGGTGCTGGATTTACCATTTCAAGCTTAGGTGGTATTGGTGGTACTCAATTTACCCCAATTGTTAATGCACCAGAAGTAGCTATTCTAGGCGTGTCTCGTTCACAGACCAAGCCAGTCTGGGATGGTAAAAATTTCGTACCAACACTGGTGCTACCACTAGCACTGTCTTACGATCATCGAGTAATTGATGGCGCACAAGGCGGACGATTTATGGCCAATCTTAATTCAATTCTACAAGACATTAGAGAGATATTATTATGATTAAAACCCAAGTAGTGGTCATCGGCTCTGGCCCTGGTGGCTATACAGCTGCCTTTCGTGCGGCTGATCTGGGCAAAAAAGTCGTATTAATTGAACGTTATGACGATCTTGGTGGTGTTTGTCTTAACGTCGGCTGTATTCCTTCCAAGGCACTCTTACACACAGCAGAAATTATCAATGAAGCCTCTGATGCGCAACATCTTGGTGTAACTTTTGGAGAGCCTAATATCGATGTGGATGGAGTAAGGTCCAATAAAGAGAACATTGTGACTAAACTAACCGGTGGCATTAAAGCGCTGGCAAAAGCCAGAAAAGTACAAGTAATCACTGGCTATGGTAAGTTTGTCTCAGCCAACCAAATCGCAATTAGCGACTCAGATGAAGTAATTGAATTTGAGCAATGTATTATTGCAGCTGGCTCAAGAGTAACCAAAATTCCAGCCTTTCCTTTTGACGATGATCGGGTCATGGACTCTACTGATGCACTGGAATTAAAAGACGTACCAAAACGCTTACTGATTGTTGGTGGTGGTATTATTGGTCTAGAGATGGCGACCGTTTACGATGCACTTGGCAGTGAAATTACAGTGGTTGAATTGGCCGATCAACTGATTGCCAGTGCTGATAAAGACATTGTTAACCCACTGTTTAAACGTATTAAAAAGCAATATAAGAATATTTATCTCAACACTAAAGTTGCCAAAATGGAAGCCACCGATGCTGGCATCAAGGTTGATTTTGAGGGAAAAAATGCGCCTGAAACTGACACTTTTGATAAAGTTTTGGTTTCCATTGGTCGTTCACCTAATGGTCAATTGGTTGATGCTGATAAGGTTGGTGTGGAAATAAATGAATGGGGCTTTATCCCAGTTGATAAACAAATGCGCACCAACATTAATCATATTTTTGCCATTGGTGACATCGTTGGCCAACCGATGTTGGCACACAAGGCAGTACACGAAGCTAAAGTAGCTGCTGAAGTTATCTGTGGACACAAATCTGGCTTTGATGCTCTCACCATTCCATCCGTAGCCTACACCGATCCTGAAATTGCTTGGACAGGTAAAACTGAAAAAGAACTCAAAGAAGAAGGTGCTAACTATGAAAAAGGTGTATTCCCTTGGGCGGCATCAGGGCGTAGCTTAAGCATTGGTAGATCAGAAGGTGTGACCAAAGGATTGTTTGACGCAAAAACCGGTAGAATTTTAGGCATGGGAATTTGTGGAACGAACGCAGGAGAGCTTATCGCTGAAGCCACATTAGCCATTGAAATGGGTTGCGATATGGCTGATATTGCTCTTACTATTCACGCCCACCCAACTTTAAGTGAAACCACTGCATTTGCTGCTGAAATGGCTGAAGGCACGATTACTGATTTATTACCGCCAAAAAAGAAAAGATAAGGAACCAAAATAAAAATGGATATTACGCAAGCAAGAAAGAATACAATTGATCAACAAATTCGTCCTTGGGGTGGTTTGAATTACATTGCTAATAACGCTCTTAGGAACATTCCAAGAGAAGATTTTGTACCTGAAAAATATAAAAATCTAGCTTTTGCTGATATTGAAATCCCCCTGAATAATCGAGCTAAAATGCTTTCACCAAAAATAGAAGGTAGACTGTTAGACGCGCTTAATATTCAAAAAGATGAGAATGTATTAGAGGTAGGAACGGGCAGTGGCTATTTAACAGCCGTGATCTCAAAACTGTGCAAATCCATCACCAGCATTGAAATTGATGAAGACCTTAGCGTCAGTGCCCAAGAAAAACTTAATTCACTAAACATTAATAATACTCAATTAGAAGTGGGCGATGCATCAAAAGGTTGGAGCTCTAATGATTTTTTCGATGTGGTTGTGGTTAGTAGTGCTGTACCAAAAATCACGGGTCGCTATTTTCACTTGCTTAACGTAGGCGGTCGAATCTTTGTGGTTGAAGGAAAAGGCAAAAACATGAGTGCGAAACTCATCACCCGTCTCAGTGAGCACAAATGGGAAACCAAATCACTGTTTGAAACTCGCCTTGACACTATGCAAGGGTTAGAATCCAATGCTAGTTTTGAATTTTAAATAAACGCATGAACAGTTTTTACAATTTAGTACTAAAAAAATCCGCATTAGGGCTCACTTTACTGGTTATTATTGCTGGTTTTTTCATTGCCCAAATTCCCGATTTTCAACTCGATGCCTCTTCAGACTCATTGGTATTAGAAGGCGATACCAATCTGCGCTATTATCAAAGCATTAAAAAAGATTACGGCTCTGATGATTCTTTAGTAATCAGCTATCAAGTTCAAGGTAATTTACTGAATCCGGAACAACTTTCTCACCTAAAAAACTTAAGAAAAGATCTGAGAAAAATTGATCAGGTTAAATCAGTCACCACAATTCTAGATGTACCTTTGTTTCGATCGCCACCGCTTTCTTTGGTGGATTTAGCCGATGAGAATATTAACATTGACAACGGCAATGCCAATCTAGCTCTTGCCAGTAAAGAGTTCAAAACCTCGCCTTTGTACGCCAATAATTTAGTCAGTAGTGACGGTAAAACCACCGCTATTTTAGTGTCTCTGAAAAGCAACAAAAGATTTGACGAGCTTCGTCAACAACGCGACAAAATGCGCCCTCTAAGAGTCAGTAATCAACTTTCAAAAAATGATTTAACCAAACTTAAAAGCATTGAAAAGCAGGTTTTAAAAAACGCCACCACACAAAGCGATCAACAAGCACAAACCATTGCTAAAATTCGTTCTACCATTGACCAATATCGTGACAAAGCAAGCCTATTCTTAGGTGGACTACCAATGATTACCACCGATATCGTTGCTTACATTGGCAGTGATTTAATCATTTTCAGTTTGGCCGTTATCGGATTAATGACACTTATTCTTGCTGTTATTTTTAAAGGGGTTCGCTGGGTATTAATGCCAATTGGAATCAGTATTACCGGCGCTCTAATCATGACTGGAATCTTAGCATTTTTAGGTTGGAAGGTCACGGTTATCTCTTCTAATTTCTTTTCGTTACTGTTGGTAATGACCTTATCGGTCACCATTCATTTGGTAGTACGCTATCGAGAATTAGCACAAGATAAACCAGAGCTGGACGCACAACAACTGATTAAAAAAACGTTGGAGCAAATGTTCAAACCTTGTTTGTTTACCACGCTCACTACATTTGCTGCTTTCGGATCACTTCTCATTAGTGGTATTCGCCCCGTTATTGATTTTGGCTGGATGATGTCCATCGGTGTCACCATCGCACTGGTTCTATCGTTTTTAGCTTTTCCTATGATAATGAGCTTAATGCCAAAGGCAAAAATTCAAAAACACAAAACAGAATTGAGCGTTACCCATGGCTTGGCTAAATTTACTGAAAAGTTTGGCAATCATCTTTTAGTAGTACTGGTGTTATTTATTGGTGCCGCAGGGTTTGGCATTAACAAGCTTAGTGTTGAGAATCGTTTTATTGATTACTTTAAAGAAAGCACTGAAATCAATCAAGGACTAACACTGATTGATAAAAAACTCGGTGGCACCATTCCGCTTGAGATCATTTTTGATGACTTGGCAGAAGACTACTGGTTTGATGAAGACTTACGCGCAGACATACACACAGTTCATCAATATCTAGATGGCTTAGATGAAACAGGGAAGGTGCTTTCCATTGACACTTTAATGCAGATCCTCACGCAAGCAAATGATAACCAAGCTCTGAATGGGTTTTTCTTAAACATCGTTAGAGGACAAATACCAGAAAGTGCCAAAAAACACGTGTTGTACCCGTACCTGTCTGAAGATAACGGTCAGCTACGCATGGTGATTCGTATTCGCGAAACCAATAAAGAACTCAAACGTGGTGAGTTGATCGACAAAATCGAGACTTACATAGAAAAAGATTTAGGCTTTAGAAAAGGCAGTTTCCACCTAACTGGCATGCTGGTGCTGTACAACAACATGCTACAAAGCCTGTTCGACTCTCAAGTTAAAACCATTGCTGTGGTTTTTTCCATGATTTTTGTGATGTTTTTATTCGTGTTTAAATCCATTGCCCTGTCCATTCTTGCACTGATCCCTAACACACTGCCATCCATGTTTATTCTTGGCATTATGGGCTTGTTGAACATTCCGCTAGACCTAATGACTATTACCATTTCTGCAATTGCTATTGGTATTGGCGTGGATAACGCCATTCATTACATTCATCGCTTTAGCGCAGAATTCCAAAAAGATGGCGACTACTTAGCCACCATGTATCGTTCCCATGCTAGTATTGGTTTAGCCATGTTCTACACCTCCATCACAGTCACATTAGGATTTTTAATTTTGGCATTGTCTAACTTTATACCCAGCATCTATTTTGGCGTGTTTACTGCTATTGCCATGCTCAGTGCTCTACTGGCCAATCTGACTTTGTTGCCAAAATTAATACTGATGGTGAAGCCAAAAATCAAAAAAGCTTAGTCGTTTTATCCATGTCAAAACAGCACCAATTTGATGTTCTTATTATTGGCACTGGTAGTGCTGGGCTAATGAGTGCCTTACAATTATCCGATGATTTATCCATTGCACTGATTGCCAAAGACAAAATTCTCGAAGGCAGTTCCTACTACGCTCAAGGTGGCATATCAGCCGTATTAGATACCGACGACAACTTTGACGCACACATCAAAGATACACTCGAAACGGCTGCCGGCTTGGGAGATGAATCAGCCGTCCGATTTATGGTTGAGCAGGCACCCGATGCGATCGCCTCTTTAGAAGAATCAGGTGTTCATTTCACGCGTAAAGCTGATCAGTATCACCTTACTACCGAAGGTGGACACAGTGCTAGACGTGTAGCACACGTTGCTGATAAAACCGGAGAATCCATCCAAACCAATTTATTGAGCAATGTTAAAAATAAAAAAAACATCACTTTATTTGAAAGCCACATTGCCATCGATTTACTCACTAAAAACTCAAATTGTTACGGTGCTTATATTTTGAATAAAAGCACAAATACAGTAGAAAGTTTCATTACTCATAAAACCATCATTGCCACTGGCGGCGCATCTAAAGCCTATTTATATACTTCAAACCCAGACACTTCGACGGGTGACGGCATAGCCATGGCTTATAGGTCTGGGTGCGATATTGTTAATATGGAATTTACTCAATTCCACCCCACTTGCCTGTATCACCCACATGCCAAATCTTTCTTAATTTCCGAAGCGTTGCGTGGCGAAGGTGGCAAACTCATACTACCAAACGGCGATGCATTCATGCGCAAATACGATGATCGAGCCGAACTTGCACCTCGAGACGTTGTTGCTAGAGCCATTGACTTTGAGATGAAAACCAACGGCTTTGACTGTGTTTATCTTGACATCTCTTTTAAGGAAAAATCATGGTTACAAGAACACTTTCCCACCATTTACAAAAAATGCATCTCATTTGGCATTGATATCTCAAAAGACCCTATTCCTGTTGTACCGGCTGCCCATTATACGTGTGGTGGCATCCAAACCAATTTAGACGCGCAAAGCAACATTACCAATCTATACGCGATTGGCGAAGCAGCGCACACCGGTGTACATGGTGCCAATCGCATGGCCAGCAATTCCTTGCTAGAATGCATTGTTTTTGCCAAATCTTGTGCCAAGCACATTAATCTTCAAACCTTTAATGAAGCACAACCAAAGTTTGACAATTGGGACGCATCTCGAGTCACACCTTCGCAAGAAAAAGTAGTGGTATCTCACCTATGGGATGAAATCCGACGCATTATGTGGAACTTTGTTGGCATTGTGCGTAGCAACAAACGCCTTCATTATGCCCAACTAAAGCTCACTCAAATTCAAAGTGAGGTCAATGAATACTACCGACTTTACTTGATTTCAAATGATTTAATCGAACTTAGAAACCTAGTTAAAATTGCACAAATTATTGTTCAGTCGGCAATTACCAGAACCGAAAGCCGTGGTTTGCATTACAATGAAGATTACCCTGAGAAGGCTGATCAACCGACTGATACCATTATACAAAAATCATGATTCTACCTATTCTTCACTACCCTGATCCTCGCCTACGCACTAAAGCTAAAGAGGTTGATGCGGTGAATGATAAAACTAGAATACTGGTTAAGAACATGTTTGAGACCATGTACGCTGAAGATGGTATTGGCTTAGCGGCCACCCAAATAAATCAGCATCTACAAATAGTGGTAATGGACGTACCAGACTCGCAAGATGATTATGAGTTGCTACTGAAAAATAGAAAAAATGATTCGGATAAAGAAACCAACATACAACATCACCCCTTATGTTTTATTAATCCGAAGATCACAACAATAAGTGGCCATGAAAAACACATTGAGGGCTGTTTGTCAGTACCTGGTTTTCAGGCAGAAGTTGAACGTTCTAACCAAATTACAATTGAAGCATTAAACGAACAAGGCGAATCATTTACATTGCACGCAAGCAACTTACTTGCTGTATGCATTCAGCATGAGCTAGACCATTTAAAAGGAATTTTGTTTGTTGATTATTTGTCCAAACTCAAGCAAAAACGCCTATTGGAAAAAACCAAAAAAGTAATTAAGGATTAGCCTGTGTCCATTCAAATTGGTGCTTACCAATTAAAATCTCAGGTATTTCTCGCCCCGATGGCAGGCACCAGTGACAAGCCCTTTCGCGCTATTTGTCGTGCGCAAGGTGCGGCACTCACCACCTCTGAAATGGTGGTTATTCAAAAACATCTATTAGGAACAAATAAATCCAAACATCGTCTCGATTTCTCTGGCGAGCCAGCACCCATCAGTATTCAAATCGCCGGCTCCCAAGCCGATGAATTAGCTTATTCAGCGCAGCAAGCGCTAAAATTTGGTGCTGATATTATTGATATTAATATGGGTTGCCCTGCCAAAAAAGTCTGCAATAAAGCTGCAGGCTCTGCACTCATGCAAGATGAGGCTTTAGTTAAGAGCATTCTTAACGCTGTGGTGAGTGCGGTCGATATTCCTGTGACTTTAAAAATGCGCACAGGCTGGAATGTTAGTAACAAGAACGCCCCAACTATCGCCAAAATTGCCGAAGAAGCAGGTATTCAAATGCTCAGTGTTCATGGTCGCACACGTGAAGATAAATACACCGGCATGGCAGAATACGACACCATTAAAGCGGTTAAGTCACAGGTTGGCATCCCCGTGATTGCAAATGGCGATATTACCTCGGCTAAAAAAGCACAATCAGTTTTACAATATACGGGTGCAGATGGCGTGATGGTCGGCAGAGCAACTCAAGGCAACCCATGGATTATTCATGAAATTGATCACTACTTAAAAACTGGCCAAAAAGCCACTGACATCCCACTCAATGTCAAAAAACAAACAATTTTGGATCATATTAAGCAAATTCACGCCTTTTATGGTGAAAAATTAGGCACTCAGTTATCCAGAAAGCATATTTTTTGGTATGCTACTCACCTTGACGAAAAAAATGCTCAAACCTTCTGGGAGAAAGTCAACAAAATTACTGACCACAAATTGCAATACCAACTACTTGAGAACTATTTACACCAACTATGAACCCAATTGATTTACCCGCTTGTATTAATGCAAAACTTGAGCGCTACTTTGAGCAGTTGAATGGCGAGTCAGCAAATGGTGTATTTAAAATGGTCATGCAAGAAACTGAATCAGTTACTATTAAATTTGTATTAGATGCTGTCGAACAAAATCAAAGTGAAGCAGCAAGAATCTTAGGCATGAATCGTGGCACTTTAAAGAAAAAAATTGAGCTGTATAAGCTATAATATTTTCTTTAGTTTTTCACCAAATCTCAAAGGAATAAAATGGCTATACAACGCGCCTTAATCAGTGTTTCTGACAAAACTGGCATCATCGAACTTGCTCAATCTTTAGCAAGCAAAAATATTGAAATCCTTTCAACCGGTGGCACAGCCAAGCTTTTAGCTGATAATGGCATTCCAGTAATTGAAGTATCGGACTACACCGGTTTCCCTGAAATGATGGCGGGCCGTGTTAAAACCCTTAATCCTAAAATCCACGGTGGTATTCTAGCGCGTCGCGGACTTGACGAAGGTGTGATGGCTGATAACGATATCAACCCTATTGATTTGGTTGTGGTTAATCTATACCCTTTCCAAGCAACCATTGCTAATCCTGATTGCACACTTGAAGATGCAATTGAAAATATCGATATCGGTGGTCCAGCAATGCTAAGATCAAGTGCCAAAAATCATGCTTCAGTTACTGTTGTGGTGGATGCATCAGATTACCAAACGGTTATTGACGAGATTAATGCAAATGGTGATACAACACTTAAAACCCGTACCAAGCTTGCTCTTAGAACTTTTGAACACACAGCGCAATACGACGGCGCTATTGCTAATTATTTAGGCAAAGGTGAAGATGGTTTTTCTAACACCATGAACTTACAATTCAACAAAGTACAGTCTATGCGCTATGGTGAAAACCCCACATCAAAATGCAGCGTTTTATGTAGAAAGCAACATTACAGAATCTTGCGTGGCATCAAGTACACAGTTCCAAGGCAAAGAAATGTCATTCAACAACATGGCTGATGCCGATGCTGCCCTTGAATGTGTACGTAGTTTTGATGCGCCTTGTTGTGTGATTGTTAAGCATGCTAACCCTTGTGGTGTCGCTGTGAGAGACAACATTCACAACGCTTATTTAGATGCTTTTAAAACAGATCCAACTTCTGCTTTTGGTGGCATCATTGCTTTTAATCGCCCACTAGATAAAGACACCGCTCAAGACATTATTGACAAGCAATTCGTAGAAGTTATCATCGCACCGAGTGTTGATGATGATGCTAAAGAAGTATTGTTAGCCAAGCAAAATGTTCGCGCATTAGAATGCGGCGATCTTAGCACTGCCCAACCCTCACTAGACTATAAACGCGTCACTGGTGGCCTATTAGTGCAAGATAAAGATCTAGGCATAATCACTGAAGATGACATTAAATGCGTTAGTAAAATTCAACCAACTGCCGATCAAATCAAAGATTTGTTATTCGCATGGAAAGTAGCAAAAATGGTAAAGTCAAATGCTATTGTTTACGTTAAAAATGAGATGACCATCGGTGTTGGCGCAGGCCAAATGTCACGTGTTTACTCAGCTAAAATTGCCGGCATTAAAGCGGCAGACGAAGGTTTGATCGTTGAAGGCTCAGTCATGGCATCAGATGCATTCTTCCCATTCAGAGATGGTATTGATGCTGCGGCAGAAGCCGGCATTAAAGCCATCATTCAACCAGGTGGATCAATGCGTGATAATGAAGTTATTGAGGCAGCTGATGAGCATGGAATTGCTATGGTGTTGACTGGCATGCGTCACTTCAAACACTAATTTATAGAGGTGCTTTTCGCCTAACTCTGCGTTATAAGTCAAACTTCAGAACGGTCACTTACAATTTGTAAGCTCCCAACCTTTGTTTGGCTTACGCCTTGATTTAAACAAAAATCATTCTCTATAAATATTAATGAGGCTTTACACTATTTTTCTAGAAATCTTTTAAAGGCTTTAGAAGAAACAATTAATAATGTGGTCTTATCAAGATGTAGAGATAATGTAGCACTAAGACCAGTCCATTGCATATGCACTCCTTTTTCATCCTTGATAAGCTTGGACTTTCCATATTTACTTTCCAATAAATACATCAAAATTGACTTAAGTTTAACTCTCTGCTGTTTTTTCTTACCCGAAACTGTTTTGACAATATTGTTATCCACATAAGACATAATATTATTAGGCACGTTGGCCAAAATATAACCTGTTTCTGGATCAAATTCAATCAATACAGAAAACAGCTTATTATCAATAAAGGTAAACATAGTTGGCTTTGTATTCAAGTCGATAAAATTTAAACCTGAAATCTTAAAATGATTCATGTCGCTCTTAACCTTATCGACTTTGACTACTTCAGGAAACAATTTGTATAAATCTTCTTTAGAGTCATTAAAAGACATTCCAAATATTTCAGACGGTTCATTTTGGAACGCATACACCGAACTAAACGGCGTGAGAATAAACACTAATAATATTAAAAATCTAAATTGCATATCAATCAAATATCGGTAAGAATAAAAAAGTATGTGTTTTATTTCTTTGTTTTATAAAGAAACCTCATTATAAATCACTTCAAGACCTTTTCTTAAAGTTGTTTCATCTTTGGCGTAGTTGATACGAATACATTGATGTTGGTGTGGCCAAGTGTTATCCATGCCAATAAAAAAGTTATGCCCAGGGATAATGTAAACACCTTTGGCTTTGAGTTGTTGATACAGCTCTTCTGAAGTCATCTTTAAATCTGGAAACCAGATCCACATAAAAAATGCACCTTCGAGTTTGTGCAGCTTGGCACTGGTACCGCCAAATACGTCATAAAAAATCTGTTGTGCAATTGTGGCTTTGTTTTGATAAAAAGGCTTAATGACATCATTTGCTAGGCGCATAATTTCTTGGCTTTTTACCAATCGTGTTACCAAGGCTGGGCCAACACTACTAGGGGCTAAAGTTAGTATTCCACTCACTCTACTCATGGCTTCAATGGTTGCGTGATTGGCAATCACAATACCCGTTCTAACACCGGGCAACCCAAGCTTAGATAGTGATAAACACAATATGGTATTGTCATTCCAGCTCAGTGTTGCATCGGTATAAATTGCACCGGGGAATGGCTGGCCGTAGGCATTGTCAACAATCAGTGGAATGTTGTTGGCTTGGGCGATATTATCTAGTTGCGCTAATTCATCATCGGTAATGACATTACCGGTTGGGTTAGTGGGGCGTGAGATACAAATAATGCCAATATCTTCTTGCTTAAGTGTTTGCTCTAGTTTGTCAAAATCAATCTGATATTTAAACTGTTGATCATCAAGCTCATGAATTTTAGGCTTAACAGATACAAACATATCTGCTGACAAGCCTTGATCAGCGTAACCAATATATTCAGGTGCAATTGGCAGCAATACTTTTCTTTTACTACCATCTGGCATTTCTCCAGCAAATAAATTAAACAATGAGAAAAAACTACTTTGTGAGCCATTGGTAATGGCGACATTGCCCTCGTCTAAATGCCAATCATAATTGGTATTAAGCATCTCTACCAATACTCTAACAAATACTTCTGAGCCTTTTGGGCCATCGTAACGGCTTAACATTTGATCAACTTCGTTATTATCAATCAATGCTTTAAGTTCACTCACAAAAATATCATGTGCCTCAGGTATCAGTGCCGGATTACCGCCGCCGAGCATAATAATATTTTCATCATCGCTATGGTTGGCTTTGCCCAAATCATCCATCAACTGGGTAATGCCAGAATAGCGGGTAAACTTTTCACCAAATTTTGAGTAGTCTTGATTCATGGCTTTATTTTATGACA
Organism: uncultured Candidatus Thioglobus sp.; assembly: GCA_000205985.2. GTDB lineage: Bacteria > Pseudomonadota > Gammaproteobacteria > PS1 > Pseudothioglobaceae > SUP05. The sequence continues at coordinate 59,934 of GG730003.1, forward strand.
AATACCAATGGGCTTTATAAGTATAAACACACTTCACTATCGATTAAAATAATCGCATCGCTACAAACACTTTGAACATGAGTATAGAAAAAATTACCGCTTATCCAGAAATCACCAACACCGTCATTGAAGGTGATGATGTTGTTTCCGTTACTCAAGGGGATTACGATACTGATAAAGTCACCGCACATATTAAAACAAGTATCGCCATGGTCAGAAGATACGAAGAAAAAGGCTACTACACTTTAGAAAAACCCGCGTTCGTTGGTGAGGTGATCACCGCCTTTACTGATTTAGAAGTAAATAAAAAAGACGTAATTCGCGCTAATAACTTTATGGATATCCAAGGGTATCAAGAATGTAATCGTGTTTGGCAATTGCCCGATGAAATGAAAGTGCAAGTCTCACAAATGCTGTATGGCTTCTACATTACTTACGATACAGATAACTGGGAAGACTTTAGCGTCGAGCCCATTGAAAACTAAAGTTATCTAATCGATTTTTGTACCAATTTGCCAGATACATATTGGTGTAAAACGCTTGAAACCAGTGTTTGATAAGGCAAGCCTAATTCAACTGCATTAGTTTTTAATGACTCTAAGTCATTTGCAGAAAGTCGAATGTTAATCCTCTGATCTTTTTTTAAAGTATTTTTTGCTGCTAATCGATGCTCTGCAATTTCACTTTCTAAATTATCAATAGATTCCCACCCCCCAGATTCTAATGACTGGAGTAACTCTTGTTCTTCTTTATCTAGTTTCATTTCTTACCTCCAAGATGTTTCTTTGTAAATTGCCTATTGGGCATTGCAGTTTTAAAAAACCACTCATTGCCGTCAATAACGCATGGCACCGTGTAAATGTAATTATTTATATTAACAACTAGGATTTTTTGATTGGCGTATTTCTTATTATTTGGATGTTGAATAATGTCAACCAAATCTCCACTTTCAATATGCATTACAATCTGATCAAAGCTAATACCACGAGTTTCTTTTAGCAGTAAACTCTTTTCTTTGTTCCAATTATAAGTAATCATATTGTTAACATTATAGTACAATGTGTGCCTATTAGCAACTTATTGCTATGACAAGATTCTAACTCTAAATGATCGACCTTTAAGTTTGTCATTGCTGATTTTTTTTAACGCAACTTTTACCAGTTCAGAGCTCACCGCCACATAAGACCAATTACTCGACACGTTAATCTTGCCGATTTTGTCGCCAGGAATACCACCCTTACCTGTTAAACCACCAACAATATCACCAGGACGAAGTTTTTGTTTTTTGCCACCATCAATCTTTAGTGTGGTCATTAGTGGTTTTTTAATTAGCTTATCTAAGTAACTATCGCTCGGTAGTGGATCAGTGTATCGATCAAAATCAATATCGAGTTCTAAAGCATCCAATTTGTGGGTTTCTCTGTCACCATACAAAGTACAAGCAATACCACTACGCCCTGCTCTGCCAGTACGGCCAATACGATGTACGTGCACTTCGGGATCGTGCGCAATATTAAAATTGACCACCATATCCAGTGCATCAATATCCAAACCACGCGCTGCAACATCAGTCGCTACTAAAACTGACACACTTTTGTTTGAGAATCGAATCAGTGCTTGGTCACGCTCTCGCTGATCGAGATCGCCATGAATTGCTAACGCGTAAAATCCATAATAAACAAGTTCATCAGCCACATCCTGCGTATCGATTTTGGTGTTACAAAAAATCAAAACAGACTCTGGTTTGTGTTTGGCCAAAAGTAGGCGCAATGCCGTCATACGATCATCTGCACTATTGGCTTTGTAAAAATACTGCTTAATGGTAGATTCTTCATGGGTAGAAGGCGCTTCAACCATTGTAGGGTTTTGCATTACTCGCTCAGCAATGCTGGCAATTTCATTTGGGAAAGTAGCACTAAACAATAAGGTTTGGCGCTTGCTTGGGATTTTTTCAATAATTTCATCAATGGTATCTTGAAAGCCCATATCAAGCATACGGTCTGCCTCGTCCAATACCAGCGTGGTGATGCTACCCAGTTTGAGTGTGCCTTTGCGCAAATGCTCTTCAATACGCCCTGGCGTACCGACCACGATATGAACACCGTGCTCTAATGAACCAATTTGCGGGCCAAAAGGTGCGCCACCACAAAGGGTCAATACTTTAATATTATGGATTGCTCTGGCCAGTTTGCGTATTTCAGTAGCTACTTGATCAGCCAACTCGCGCGTTGGGCATAAAACAATCGACTGTGCTTTAAAAGATTTAACATCAAGCTTCTGTAACAAACCCAAACCAAAAGCTGCGGTTTTACCTGAACCAGTTTTGCCTTGGCCGATAACATCTTTTCCTGAAAGTATTGCCGGCAAGCTCAACTGCTGAATAGGCGTCATTGACTGATAGCCCAATGTGGCTAAATTTTTTAATAAGTCAGGATGTAAATCTAGCGATGAAAAATCAGTGGTGCTCACAATGGATACTCGAAAATAAGATAGGGGGATTTTACGCTAACTATTAATTCCTGACTTTTCAAAAACAATATTTGCTTCACCAAGTATTTTTTTATTTAGAGTTATGTTCCATGCTTGCATTCTACTGTGCCACTTTTTAAAATTTAAAAACTGAATCCAAGTTAGTTCTATAATCCTCTCTAGTTCATAATTATCATCAAACTTCACAATAATTAAATATTCGAATTTTTGTTGAACTGGATCATCAGAATCTTTAGGTGGCAATCCATAAAAAACACCGGTAGTACTCCCAGTCAATGATTTAATGCTATATCTATTTCCATCTCTACTTATGGCGTCAATATTTTGTGTTCCTGTCGGAGCATCTTGTAGATTTGGGTAGGGCCACTAGTATTAACATAATAATCTACTGCCATTCTCTCTCCAAGATCTCCAACAACGTTCTTTGTTCTTATAATGCTCCTATCTTCTTAATTCCTTGACAACATCACCATACAGTCTAATAATTTCTATATTATTTAAGGGTCTAGATAACTTTAGAGGCATAATATCATGATAATATGCCTCTATGACAGTAAAAAACAAGTATGTAAAACATGCCCATATTTCTGAGGCTAAATTTAGACAAATAATTTTGTTGTTTTCTGAGGATTTGAGTGCAACTCAAATCTCTCATTTAACAAAGATATCAAGACCAACGGTCAATAAATATTTGACCGCTATTAGACTCAGGATCTTGGAATTATCCATGATCCAATCTGCCTTGTTAGTGGGGCAGATTGAAGTCGATGAAAGTTATTTTGGCGCACGGCGCGTCCGCGGTAAACGCGGCCGTGGCGCCAGAGGAAAAACGATAGTATTTGGCTTGTTAAAACGTGGTAATGAAGTTTATACAGAAATAGTACCAGACTGTAAAAGTGCTACTCTACAAAGGATTATCAAGGGCAAGACTAGTGTTGATAGTGTGATTCATTCAGATGGGTGGCGAGGGTATAATGGCTTAGTAGATTTTGGTTATAAGAAGCATTTTAGAGTGCACCATGGCAAGAATGAGTTTGCACGAGGAAATGCACATATTAACGGCATAGAATCATTTTGGGGTTATGCTAAAAATAGATTGGTAAAATTTAAAGGAATGGATAAAAAGATGTTTAATTTACACTTAAAAGAATGTGAATTTAGATTTAATAATCGCAAGCAAAATATTTATAGAATTTTGCTTGCGATTTTTAGAAAAGAGCCTCTAAAGTTATCTTGACCCTTAAATAATATAGAAATTATTAGACTGTATGGTGATGTTGTCAAGGAATTAAGAGATAGGAGCATTATAAGAACAAAGAACGTTGTTGGAGATCTTGGAGAGAGAATGGCAGTAGATTATTATGTTAATACTAGTGGCCTACCAAATCTACAAGATGCTCCGACAGGAACACAAAATATTGACGCCATAAGTAGAGATGGAAATAGATATAGCATTAAATCATTGACTGGGAGTACTACCGGTGTTTTTTATGGATTGCCACCTAAAGATTCTGATGATCCAGTTCAACAAAAATTCGAATATTTAATTATTGTGAAGTTTGATGATAATTATGAACTAGAGAGGATTATAGAACTAACTTGGATTCAGTTTTTAAATTTTAAAAAGTGGCACAGTAGAATGCAAGCATGGAACATAACTCTAAATAAAAAAATACTTGGTGAAGCAAATATTGTTTTTGAAAAGTCAGGAATTAATAGTTAGCGTAAAATCCCCCTATCTTATTTTCGAG
>GG730002.1 GCA_000205985.2 uncultured Candidatus Thioglobus sp.
TCCGGGGGGGGATCCCCCCAAGACTCTTCGAGTTTGATTTTGTGCCACGCCATAATCTGCATAAAAAAAGCTTTGAATTTCTTTGTGTACATGCCACACAGGATCACCATCTCGCCCACATGCTGGATAGTACAATGAGTTTTCTAGTAGTTCTTTAAGTGGGAATTTATCAGTAATTTCCCCATCTTTAATTTTGATATTTTTAAGTAGCTCTTTGTGCATTTTTACAGCCTATTGAATAATTGAGCTTCAATTATCTCAAATAGTTAAGTCATGACATGTCTCTGACCTGTATAAGGTACGGGTTTTCTTATTCAAATAAGTCTATTTGACTTTTAGACCGTAGAATAATTTTATTCATTTCCTTAGATTTTGATTTAAGTAACTCTTTAACTTTAATATAGTTACTTCTATCTATCCATTTAGTGGACATGGTGAGTTCTTGCTGTATACACTTGCAAGAAGAGTTCTTAAAGTCATTAACAACCTTGGTATAAGTCTGTTTATCAAATATTTAATTTAAGTATTTTAAAAGTGATTTTTCTAGAAGAGAAAGTTTCACTACAATTTAACTACATTGACAATAAACAGCCTTAAATATAGATATTCAAAAAGTGAAAACCCTTATATAATAGGCATTTTTAACTGTGCATAGGTATCAACTTGCTTTCGAGTCTCTCCTTCCGCACCATAATCCTATTTAGGTTATGAAAACAATCATTCAACACAGTACTGATGCGCAGATTTCTACACAGATAACAGACATCTATCACTGTAAGATCAAGTATTACGATACACACATTCGTTTCTATACCGATCAACAAATTGATCTTGATGTGTTAAGACAAACTCATTCAACTGATTTTAATTATCTACCCACACTTGATTTTTCACAAATAAAGTTATTTGTGAGCGATATGGACTCGACCTTAATTAATATTGAATGCATTGATGAGATTGCTGATTTTGCAAATATTAAACCTCAAGTGGCTGCTATTACTGAACGTGCCATGCAGGGTGAGTTGGATTTTAAAACCTCTTTAATTGAGCGTGTTGCTTTATTAAAAGGACTTGATATTGATGTATTGAATAAGGTTTATGCTGATCGATTGCGAGTAAATGAGGGAGGCAGGGAATTGGTTCGGTTTTTAAAAACCAAGTCGATAAAAACTTCAGTTGTGTCTGGCGGGTTTACTTTTTTTACCAATCGATTAGCCAAAGATTTAGGTTTGGATCATTCTCGTGGTTGTGTGTTAAATATTGAGAATAATCAACTAGCAGGAACAACGCAAGGAGATATTATTGATGCTCGTGCTAAGGCTGAATTTGTACGAGAGTTGTGCAACGAGTACTCAATTGAGCTGAATCAAGTGATTGTCGTTGGCGATGGCGCTAATGATTTAGAAATGATGAAAATAGCAGGATTGTCAGTGGCTTATCACGCAAAACCGTCAGTATTGGCGCAAGCAAATATTGTCATTAGTTTCGGTGGATTAGATAAAATAATAGATTTATTCGATGAATAGGATTTTATGCTAGTTGAAATTGGACATTTTGCATTAGTACTTGCATTGGTGTTTACCTTGCTACAGGTAATATTACCAGCAATCGGATTTGCTAAACAAAACAAAACATTGGTTCAATTAACTAAACCTCTTCTATGGGGTCAGTTCTTTTGGATTGCAGTGTCATTTGCTGTACTCATGAACGCTTTTGTTGTAGATGATTTTACTGTTAAATATGTAGCTAATAATTCAAATACAGAATTACCTTTACTTTTTAAGGTCTCTGCCGTTTGGGGTGCACACGAAGGTTCGTTGTTATTGTGGGCGCTCATTCTTAGTGCTTGGAGTGTTGCAGTATCAGTCTTTTCTAAGCGTTTGCCTTCAGAAGTACTTAATCATATATTGATTGTTCTAGGCTTAATTAGTATTGGATTTTTATTATTTTTATTAATTACTTCCAATCCTTTTGAGCGCTTAAGTTTTATGCCTGTGCAGGGAAGAGAGCTTAACCCTTTACTGCAAGATTTTGGTTTAGCAATTCATCCGCCGATGTTATACATGGGTTATGTGGGTTTGGCAATACCCTTTGCATTTGTACTTTCTTCACTTATTCGTGGACAATTGGATTCAACTTGGCTCAGGTGGTCTCGCCCTTGGACCTTGGTTGCCTGGGCATTTTTAACGTTTGGTATTACACTTGGATCTTGGTGGGCCTATTATGAACTCGGCTGGGGCGGTTGGTGGTTTTGGGATCCGGTAGAAAATGCATCCTTTATGCCATGGTTAGTGGCGACTGCCTTGGTGCATTCTTTGAGTGTGAGTGAAAAACGTGGCGCTTTTAAACATTGGACAGTGCTGTTAGCGATCTCAGGTTTCTCTTTAAGTTTATTGGGTACTTTTCTAGTGCGTTCTGGCATCTTAACTTCTGTACATTCTTTTGCCGCAGATCCAGCCAGAGGTCTCTTTATTTTGATATTTTTAGTGATTGTGATCGGTGGCTCGTTAATACTGTATGCATGGCGAGCTACCTTGATGCGTAGTAGTAATACATTTTCTCTCTTATCTAGAGAGAGTGGCTTATTGATTAATAATATCTTGTTAGTGGCGGCGATGCTCAGCGTATTTTTAGGTACGCTTTACCCGCTTTTGTTAGACTCATTAGGTTTGGGGAAAATTTCAGTCGGCGCACCTTATTTTGATGCGGTGTTTGTACCAATTATGATCCCCGCAGTATTGGTAATGGCTGTTGGGCCATTTTTACGTTGGAAAAAAGACACAATCAAAAGAACTGGAAATCTACTAAAAATTATCTGGGCTAGTATTTTTCTATTATTTATCGTAACTTTATTTTTAACTGATAATATTTTTGTTCTATTGGCCACGTTTTTATTTGTTTGGATAGTGTTGCATTCATTAATGTTATTCATTCAGAGGTATCGTCAAAAAGGCACTATGAGTACTGCATTTATTGGCATGATAATGGCACACATTGGTATTGCTGTGTTTTTATTAGGTGCAACGGTTACCACTCAGTATGGTATTGAAAAAGATTTAAAAATGGAGCTCAATGAAACCGTTGATATTAAAGGCTACCAATTTACTTTCAAAGGCGTTAATAATTTTTCAGAACGAAATTACCAAGGCTTTAAAGGGCATATAGAGGTGCATTACGAGGGAGGTAAAATTGTAGATCTCAAACCTGAGAAGCGTAATTACAACACAGGTATGCCAATGACAGAAGCCGCTATTGATCCTTCCTTATATCGAGACCTTTATGTTGCACTAGGTGAGCCTTTGGAGAGCAGTGCATGGAGTTTAAGGATATATTATAAACCACTGATTCGCTGGATATGGTTGGGTGGAATATTAATTTCATTGGGCGCATTGCTGGCTGCCTTTGATAGGCGCTACCGATTAAGGAGAAAATCATGAGTATGTACCTGTGGTTTGGTTTGATGATCGCTACTTCTGTACTTTGGACGCTTTGGTTTTTTTATCGGCCACTTAAAGATAACAGGACAGATCTTGAAAGTTCAAACATCGAATTAGGCAAGCAAAAACAACTTGAATTAGAACAAGATTTAGAACAAGGTTTAATTAATGATGGTGAATTCAATAAGGCCGTTGAAGAAATCACTCAAACACTTGCGATTGAGTTAAATCAAACTAGCGTTAATTTAAATAAAAAACAAGGCACTCTATGGTGGGCTATTATCTTGGTATTAATTGCTTTACCAGCTACATCTTTATTGACGTACAACTATTTAGCCCCAAAGCACGATGTGGAGAAGGTTGCTAGTATTGCTCAAGTGCAGAATGCGCCGCTTAGCTTAGAACAAAGTGTGGTTAAAATCAAACAGGGCCTAGTGGGAGACCCAAATAATGCCGATTCTTGGAAAATTCTAGGGCTTACCTATTTTGAACTCGGTCAACTTGAAGAATCTTTAGGCGCTTATGAGCGCGCATACCAGCTAGCCCCTAAAGATGTTGGATTATTGGTTGAATACGCATCAGTCATTGCTACTTCTCAAAACGATCAATTCGTGGGTCGGGCATCAACTTTAGTGCGAGAAGCGTTAGAGATTAATCCTAATGCACCCGATGCTTTGTATTTGGCAGGACTGGTCTCTGTCAATGCGGGGCAATTTGATTTAGCCAAAAAAGTTTGGCAACGAGCTTTGTCATTGTTGCCTCAAGACCACCCTGATCGTACTATTCTAGAAAATATTTTGGTTGAATTGGCAGAAATACAAGGTGAGGGAATTCCTCAACATCAAGTGACTGTTAATGTTGATTTATCTGAACGCTTGCGCCAGGCAGAATTTAGCGAATATTATTTAATGGTTTATATTAAAGCCGCACAAGGTAGGCCGATGCCAATTGCCATTCAGAAAATTAAACTCAAAGATTTTTCAGGAAAGGTAGTGCTCACGGATGGAAATTCAGTCATGCCGAGTAGCAAGTTATCTCAATCCAGTGAAGTAGTTGCTGTAGTGCGTCTTAGTCAGTCTGGCTCGGCAATGAAACAAGCGAATGATGTTCAAGTACTCAGTCCAGTAATTAATGTTAGGGATAATCCAACGGTTAATTTGCAGGTAGAATAACCGCCTACCATGAGTGATACTTTACAACTAGCAAAAGATTTAATCAGTCGACCTTCAGTCACACCTAAGGATGAAGGCTGCCAGTTGCTTATGATAGATCGACTTGAGTCGGTTGGTTTTTCGATTAAGTCTTTAAAATTTGGCGAAGTTGAAAACTTTTGGGCAACTCATGGCGATACTGGACCAGTATTCGTTTTCGCCGGCCATACTGACGTTGTGCCCGTGGGTAAAAATTGGCAGACTGATCCTTTTAATCCAATAGTAAAAGACGGTTTACTGTATGGTCGAGGAGCGGCTGATATGAAAGGTTCACTTGCTGCGATGGTAGTAGCAAGTGAACGATTCGTTGCAGATTTTCCTAGTCACAAAGGCAGTATTGGTTTTTTGATCACGGCTGATGAAGAAGGTCCGGCCGTTGATGGTACGGTGAAAGTTTGTGAGTATTTAAAAAAATCAAACCAATCAGTTGATTATTGTTTAGTGGGTGAGCCATCTTCAACTGAGCAACTGGGTGATGTTATTAAAAATGGTCGTCGTGGCTCTTTGAATGGCCGCTTAACGATTATAGGCAAGCAGGGGCACATTGCATACCCGCATTTGGCTAACAATCCTATTCATCTCGCCATACCAGCGTTGGATGATTTGTGTCGTGAATTATGGGATGAAGGTAATGACTATTTCCCTGCTACCAGTTTTCAAATTTCCAATGTTCATTCTGGGACAGGTGTGACTAATGTTATTCCAGGTAATACTGAAATTGTATTTAATTTTAGATATTCAACCGAGTCTACTCATGAACAATTGCAAGATCGAGTAGCGGCAATTTTAGATAAGCGCGCGCTTAACTACACAATTAATTGGGAGCATTCTGGTTATCCTTTTTTAACGCCTGAAGGCGATTTAGTGAATGCTTGTGTGGATGCAATTCAAGTGGTGAAAGGTATTGATGTTGAATTATCAACCTCAGGAGGCACTTCAGACGGCCGGTTCATTGCACCGGTGTTAGATGCTCAAGTGGTTGAGCTGGGTCCTCTTAATGCAACCATTCATCAAGTTGATGAGTGCGTTAGTACACAAGATTTGGATGATTTAACCGATATTTATTATCAAGTTCTTAAAAATATTTTAGTCTGATGCGTTTTGATGTTATTACACTTTTCCCTGAAATGTTTTCAGCGATTAAAGATGAGGGTGTGATTGCACGCGGGATTAAGAAATCGCTATTATCCATTCACACTTGGCAACTACGTGACTTTAGCGACAACAAACATCGGAATATTGACGACAAGCCATATGGTGGCGGTGCTGGTATGGTAATGCAAGTTAAACCCATACGTGATTGTATTAGAAAAATTAAACAAGACACACCTGGGACAATGGTTATTTACTTATCACCTCAAGGTGAAAAATTGACCCATGATTTAGCTAAAGAATTGTCAGAGTTAGATTCGATTGCTTTATTGTGTGGTCGTTATGAAGGTGTGGATGAGCGCGTGATTGAGCATGATGTTGATAAGGAAGTCTCGATTGGTGATTATGTGATTAGTGGTGGTGAGCTCGCTGCAATGGTGCTTATTGATACTGTAAGCCGACAAATACCGGGTGTGCTTGGTAACCAGGATTCTTTAAACGACTCATTTTCAAATGGTTTATTGGATTATCCGCACTACAGTCGACCTGAAGAAATTGACAGCCAGGCAGTGCCCGCAGTTTTACTTAGTGGTCATCAAGCTAATATCAACGCTTGGCGTAGTAAACAGTCTATTAAAAAAACCGAAGAAAAACGAAAGGATTTGCTTAAATAACAAACGGTTGCTTTTTTTTATATTTTTTCTATAATCAAACTAGTTATTTTGTAACGGCGCAAAATACAATATTAAGCATTGTTGCTTTACAAGTTGCCCATGGTGGGTTTATTATTTTGTAAGTTAATGAAAACTTACTATTATCGGAGGAGATGAGTATGAAATTTGTAACGGCAATTCTTAGACCGCACAAATTAGACGATGTCAGGGAGGCATTATCTGAGGTTGGAGTATCTGGAATCACAGTGACTGAAGTTAAAGGCTTTGGTCGTCAAAAAGGACACACTGAGCTGTATCGTGGCGCAGAGTATCAAATTGATTTTTTACCAAAAATTAAATTAGAGATTGCAATTCCTGCATCTAAGTTGGATGAAGTGATTGAAGTGATCATTAATGTTGCCAATTCTGGCAAGGTTGGCGATGGCAAAATTTTTGTCACTAATTTAGATAAAGTGGTTCGTATTCGCACGGGCGAAACTGACCAAGATGCACTTTAAGGAGTAAAAAATGAAAAAATTATTAATATTATTGGCTTTATTGCCAATGACCGTGTTCGCCGAAGGTTTGAATGGTGCGAATACCTCGTGGATTCTAACGTCAACCGTGTTAGTTTTATTTATGACCTTGCCAGGTCTGGCATTATTTTATGGTGGTTTAGTACGCACTAAGAACATTTTGTCAGTTTTGATGCAGTGTTTTGCTATTGCTGGCATTGTGTCAATCCTTTGGCTGGTGGCTGGCTATTCAATCGCCTTTGCTGAGGGTAATGCTTATTTTGGTGATTTATCCAAGTTTATGTTGTCAGGTATTTTAGAAGGTACAGTACATAGTAGTGGTATTCCTGAAAGCTTGTTTGCACTTTTCCAGATGACGTTTGCTATTATTACCCCAGCACTAATCATAGGTGGCTTTGCTGAGCGTATGAAATTTTCAGCAGTGCTATTGTTTAGTGCGATTTGGCTAATTGTAGTTTATGCACCAATTACTCACTGGGTGTGGGGCGGCGGTTGGCTACAAAACATGGGCTTGTTAGACTTTGCTGGTGGTACGGTTGTACATATTACTGCCGGTGTTGCTGCTTTGGTGGCGGCAATTGTAATCGGTCCTCGCAATGGCTTCCCATCAAAGCCAATGCCACCACATAACATGACCATGACCATTACCGGTGCGGCGATGCTATGGGTTGGCTGGTTCGGCTTTAATGGTGGTTCTGCATTGGCGGCAAATGGTGATGCGGCAATGGCAATGCTGGTGACACACATTTCAGCAGCAGCAGGCGCAATGACTTGGATGTTCTATGAATGGGTTAAGTTTGGTAAGCCAACGGCCTTAGGTGCAGTGACTGGTATGGTTGCTGGTTTAGGCACGATTACACCGGCTTCTGGTTTTGTAGGTCCTGCAGGTGGTTTAGTAATTGGTATTGTTGCAGGTATTGTGTGTTTCAACGCAGTTATACTTATTAAGCAAAAATGGAAAATTGACGATTCGTTGGATGTCTTTCCAGTGCATGGTGTTGGTGGCGTGATCGGTACATTAATGGCGGCAGTTTTTGCATCAAATGAATTGGGAATTTTTAGTGGTCAAGGCTTGGCAGAAGGTATGACTATTATGTCTCAATTAAATATTCAGGCAATCGGTGTTGTGGCAACGTTTACTTATACCGCTGTTGCAACTTATATTATTCTTAAAGTAGTTAATATGATTACAGGTTTAAGAGTGAGCGAAGAAGAAGAGCAACAAGGCTTAGACATTGTGTCTCATGAAGAAAAAGGCTACGATCTTTAATTAATCTGAGTCTTTTATTAAAACCCATTAATGGCGAGTCATTAATGGGTTTTTTTACGCCTTTAAAAATCAATTCGTATATAATTACAACATAGCCTTATTGTTTATTTGAATGCGTATTAATCACCCTTTAGTTGGCTCCATGGTAGCCTTAATCACTCCGATGCTTGAAGATGGATCGGTGGATTTTAATGCTCTTAAAACGCTGGTTGATTTTCACGTTGATTCAGGCACTAAGGCCATTGTTTCTATGGGTACAACGGGTGAAAGCGCAACGCTTAATCACGATGAACACGTTGAAGTGATGCAAAAAACCGTTGAGTTTGCACAAGGGCGTATTGCCATTATTGCAGGCACGGGCGCTAACTCTACCACTGAGGCGATTGAACTTACTCAAGCGGCAAAAGATATCGGCGCTGATTTTTGTTTACTGGTAACGCCGTATTACAATAAGCCTACTCAGGAAGGGCTTTATCAGCATTATAAAGCCATTGCTGAAGCGGTTGATATTGATCAGATTTTGTACAACGTTCCAGGTAGAACTGCAGTGGATTTGTCGGTTGATACGGCGGTACGTTTATCTACCATTGATAACATTATTGGCATTAAAGATGCTACGGGTGATTTGAAAGTGGCCCAAGCTTTGATAAGCCAATGTCCTGAGGGTTTTTTACTTTACAGTGGTGACGATGCTACCGCAGTTGAGTTTATTTTAATGGGCGGTCATGGCGGTATTTCCGTGAGTGCGAATGTTGCCCCTAAACAAGTGTCTGACGCTTATAATGCTGCTATGAATAATGATAGAAATTTAGCAGAATCAATCAATGAAAAATTGAGTGATTTACATCAGCATTTATTTGTTGAATCAAACCCTATTCCTGTTAAATGGGCACTGCATAAAATGGGAAAATGTGAAAGTGGTATTCGTTTGCCATTAACTAAATTATCACAACAATTTCAAATAATTCTACAACAAGACTTATCTTCACTAGGAGTTATATCAAAATGATCAATAAATTATTAATTCTTTTAATGGCACTGTCTTTAGGCGGTTGTATTTCTTTGGACAAAAAAGAAAATAAACAAGCTGGTCTTGGAGAGAGAAGTATTAACTATTACTCTGACAAAACAGTAACTTCATTAGAAATTCCGCCCGATTTAACCAAACCCAGTTCACAAAATGCATTCAAGCTAAGTGAGTATGTGTCCGTTCAAGAAGACACGATTAGTTTTTCTGAAAAAGATAACGCCATTAAGGAGGCATCAAGCATTCTAAGGGCGCCATCTAACGTTGAGGTTAAAAAGGCGGGAGAACGTCGTTGGTTGGTGGTTGATAAAAAACCAGATGCTGTTTGGAATCTGTCTAAAAGTTTCTTTAAATCTCATGGTTTTTCAATTAAAAAAACCAATAAAAAGATTGGCATAATGGAAACGGATTATTTAGAAAGTCATGCCGAGATCCCAGATCAGTCTTTAGGTGTTATTCGCTCCATGCTTAAAAAGGCACTAAAGGCTAGATATGCCTTACCAATTGTAGATAAATATCGTATTCGTATTGAGCCAACTGACAATGGCAACAAGTCTGAAGTTTATTTGACACTGACTTCCATGGTGGAAGTTATTACTGGAGAAGGTGGAGAGGCTGAAAATACTATTTGGCAGTCTCAAGAAAAAGACCAGGCCTTAGAAACGGAAATGTTATATCGTTTGATGACATTCTTAGGTAGCGATCACGCTATAGCAAGGGAAAAAATTATTGCTGCTAAAGAAGAGAAAAATCTAGCAGTGAGCATTGCTGATGGTGTCGGTGGTTATGCAAAATTAGTTTTTTCTTTAAACCAGTACGATACTTGGGATAATGTAGGTTGGGCGTTGGATCAGCTCGAAGTTGATGTTGAGGATAAGGATGTTAAAGAGGGCAGCTTTTACATTAACGTTGCTAGAACAGAAGATTTAGGGATATTTTCACGTATGTTCGGTGATGATGCAGTTAAAAAATCTTTCCAAATTATTGTTAAGCAGACGGGTACAGATAAGACCGAAGTCTATTTTAATGATTTGTCAGAAGAAAATGAACAAGCGACTATTGACTTTAGCCATGAATTTTTAGGAAACATTGCAAAGCAGTTTTAAGTGCAGGTAATACAAAGGTGACACTGTCACAGACAATCGTTGACAAGATCATCCGCCAACAAATATTGGTGGATGATTTATCAAATGATGAGTTGGCAGAATTTTGTCAAATAGCAAATTTAGCTTATCGTTCTGGAAGTTCAATCATTAGCGATCAAGATTATGATTTTATTTATCTTGCAGCGTTAAAAGAAAGAGATTCAAACAACCCACTTTTAAAGACAATAGAGCCAGAAGGCCATGAATTTTCTGAAGAGAAGGTTTTGTTGCCAGAAATTATGCTTTCTACTGATAAGGCTTACTCTTGGGGAGAGATAAATAAGTGGATAGAACGATTAGAAAAATCAGCCGTTGAGATTGTTTTAGACTCACAAGATATTCAAATAAAAGCCACACCAAAGCTGGACGGATTTGCCGGATTTGATGATGGCAATCGTCTTTATACCCGAGGTGATGGAAAAAAAGGCAGTGATATTAGCCGTGTTTTTGAGCGCGGATTAGCAGTTTACAATGATTCTGGTCGTGGTCAAGGTGCGGGTGAAATTGTGGTTAAAAAAAGCTATTTTGAACAATACTTGTCAGATAGTTTTGAATATCCACGAAATTTTCAAGCCAGCCTAATTAAGGAAAAGGAATTAGACGACAAAGCCAAACAAGCGATTTCAGAAAAGGCAGCATTGTTCGTGCCTTTTTCAGATCTACCCACTTGGAAAGGCGATATTAAAAAGTTAATTTCTCAATTTGATTCTATTGTTGAACGGGTTTTACAAATGGTGGATTTCGATGTTGATGGTGTGGTATTTGAAGTCACTAATGAGAATTTAAAAAACTACATGGGTGCTAATCGAAAATTCCATCGCTGGCAAATTGCCTTTAAGGAAAATAAAGATAAAGCACAAGTTAAGGTTTTATCGGTAACGCCTCAAGTTGGGCGTACCGGTAAGATTACACCAGTGGCAGAGCTGGAACCGACACTGCTGAGTGGTGCAACGATTGTACGAGCAACAGGGCACCACTACGGATTGGTAAAAGAGCAGGGGTTTAGGTGCAGGCAGTGTGATTGAGCTTACACGCTCGGGGCTGGTCATCCCTAAGATTAATCAAGTCTTAAAATCGGCACCTGTTAAGATTCCAAAGTTATGCCCAAGCTGTAGTGAAGCATTAGAGTGGGAGTCTGATTTTCTAATGTGCGTTAATCACGATTTATGCCCAGCACAAGTGATTGGAAAAATGGAATATTTTTTCAAGATATTAGCCAATAATGATGGGTTTGGCATTGCCACGATTGAAAAACTTTATGAACACGGCATTCGTAAAATTTCACAAATTTATGCACTGAGTGCAAGTGATTTGAGTGACATGGGTTTTGGTGATAAAACCAGTACAAATTTAGTTAATCAATTAAAACGATCAACCAATGAGCAGATTGAAGATTGGCGTTTTTTGGCGGCTTTTGGTGTGGTGAGAATGGGTATGGGTAATTGTGAGAATTTATTAAAGACATATCCGCTTAATGAAATATTTGAGCTTAATTTAGAACAAATATCAGCCATTGATGGTTTTGCAGAGTTAACCGCTCAGATGATTGTGACAGGTCTTAAAATCATTCAAACAGAATTTAACTTACTTAGTCGGTATCGATTTAATTTAGAAATTACTTCTTTACAAAAAAATCTAGAAGAGTTTGCTCATGTCTTATTTGGGAAAAAAATTGTTTTTACCGGAAAGATGCAAGGCTCTAGAGATAAGATGAAAAAGCATGCAAAATCTATCGGAATAAAGATTTTAACCAGTGTTAGTGCTAAAACAGATTATTTGGTGGTTGGTGAAAAAGTTGGGCAAAAGAAAATTGAAAGCGCAAAAAAATTTGGAGTTAAAGTGCTGTCTGAGGAAGATTACCAAGCTATGATTGAGCGACAAATGCAAAAAAACAGTTTACAATTAAGTTTGAATTAAACGATGTTAAGTTTTTTTATTGAGGAATTTTTAAGAAAATGAAAATTTCAGCGTTAATTGATAAGCAAAAAGATTTTTTGACTAATGAGCTAGAAGGTGGTTTTAAGCAATTAGCTCAGCAGTGTAATGGTGTAATGGACAGCACGGTTAGACTCGATGAGTTGTTGTTTGCGCATATGCAAAAATGTCGATATGCAAATTTAGTTTACGTACTTGATCATAATGGTGTTCAACTGAGTGCCAATATTAATAAAAATGAGATATTATCTGACTTTCAAGGTCAGGATCTTTCAGCGCGCCCATTTTTTAATATAATTAATCATCAGCATTCATTTTATTTATCCGATGCTTATATTTCAGGGGTAACTTTAAAGCCTTGTATTAGTGCCGTGCAAGCTATTTGCCAGAATGATAAATTGATTGGTATGTTGGTGTTCGATCTTGAGCTGGAAAAACTACCACTGCTTGATCAGAAAATTGGCTTAAGTGATTTTCGTCAAATAAAAGGTGATCCAGAAATTAGATCAAATTTATTTAACCAAAATAGAGTTCAGTCCGCTATGGATCAGTCGATTGATACGGTGCATAACATTGCTACTGAACTGCTATGTGAGTTGGGCGTGTTCCATCTTAAGTTGCATTATGCTTCTTCTAGGGCGACTATTTGGACTTATGATGACCCGTATAATTACCGGCTGCATGTTTTGGACGAAATTATTAACCCTAACATTTGTCTTTTGTATCCTAAAAAACCCTATCCACGAGAGGCGAAAGTATCCCAAGAGCAAGTTAAGCAAGTATTGAATAATTTTCATTACATGCGCTTTATGGACGAAAATTTATACTTAAAAACAGGCAGTTTAAACATCATGAATGGCACAGTAGGAATTAGTTTTTCATGTGACGGTAATCATTATTTGTCAGTCGCGCAATTTTTAGAAAATTTTGAAGAAATGTATACTTAATATTAATTTTGGGTCAAGATAACTTTAGAGGCTCTTTTCTAAAAATCGCAAGCAAAATTCTATAAATATTTTGCTTGCGATTATTAAATCTAAATTCACATTCTTTTAAGTGTAAATTAAACATCTTTTTATCCATTCCTTTAAATTTTACCAATCTATTTTTAGCATAACCCCAAAATGATTCTATGCCGTTAATATGTGCATTTCCTCGTGCAAACTCATTCTTGCCATGGTGCACTCTAAAATGCTTCTTATAACCAAAATCTACTAAGCCATTATACCCTCGCCACCCATCTGAATGAATCACACTATCAACACTAGTCTTGCCCTTGATAATCCTTTGTAGAGTAGCACTTTTACAGTCTGGTACTATTTCTGTATAAACTTCATTACCACGTTTTAACAAGCCAAATACTATCGTTTTTCCTCTGGCGCCACGGCCGCGTTTACCGCGGACGCGCCGTGCGCCAAAATAACTTTCATCGACTTCAATCTGCCCCACTAACAAGGCAGATTGGATCATGGATAATTCCAAGATCCTGAGTCTAATAGCGGTCAAATATTTATTGACCGTTGGTCTTGATATCTTTGTTAAATGAGAGATTTGAGTTGCACTCAAATCCTCAGAAAACAACAAAATTATTTGTCTAAATTTAGCCTCAGAAATATGGGCATGTTTTACATACTTGTTTTTTACTGTCATAGAGGCATATTATCATGATATTATGCCTCTAAAGTTATCTAGACCCTTTCTATATTATTTAATTTTGAAAAATCCATATTAGTGTTAATCTACAATGTTAATATCAATACCCTGCTCTAGCAACTCTAGCTGTCGTACTTTGAGGTAATCGCCAAATCTAGGGAAATCCTCATAGTGCTTGCCACTCACATAGCGCAACACGGCGTTGAAATGGAAGCTGTACAGTTGGCCATCAACTTTAGTGATATTCTTACCCTCATTAAACAGCAAAATCCCAGGGCGATAATTAAGGTCAAAATCTTTAACCATTTGCCTTGGCGAGGTCATATTGCCATCAAAATCAATAATTTTTTGATCAGAATATGCGTCAAAGCGAACGAACAAATATTTGGATAATTCAGCTTTTACGTCATCTCTGTTGATGAGTTTTTCGTGGAAATTTTTGCAATCAATGCAGTCCTTGTCTTCAAACAGAATAGCTACTGGTTGCTTGTAATCTTGTAAATAACTGGCTTTTTCTAAACCTGGATAATCGATAAAAGTATAGCCTTTGGTTGATTTTTCACTAGATTCGACATAATCTGATAACGTGGAATTTTTGTAAGATTGGCTTACTACATATTCCAACACATGACGAAAAGCTTTTGGTGTGCGATAGCCATTGGTTCTAAATACTTGCTTACCATCTTCACCGAAGAAAATAATGGTTGGCGTGTATTGCACTTTTAGCTTTTGGCTTAGTTCTTTTTCTAATAAGGTTTCATCTTCAGTCATTGTGATTTCTCGATCACCTTTAAGATTAACTGCAATCGCAGAAAAGTGCTTTTGGATAAATTCTAAGTTATCGCCGCTTTTAAAATTTTGCACTAGCATGGCGTCACAATAAGGGCAGCCATCTAGGTGAAAATACAATAAAACACTTTTGTTTTCATCGCTTGCATCTTCAACGTCATCGCTAATGTCTAAGAAGCTATCGGTAAACCACGCAGGGATTTCATAATCAGCACCGCCGATAATTTTCCCTTCTTTGGCAACAACATTAAAGCTGATAAATACGGCCAAAATAATCGTTAATTTTTGTATAAATTTCATTGTATGAACTAATTTAAGTTATTCAAACTTAATTTATATTACGCTTAATCTCATTTTATATTTAACTTTATTAAAATAAAAAGTTAAATATAAAACTATTAAAAGGTGATAATAATAGTCGTCTGTTGTGTTTGTGGTTGACCATATCCCCTGAGCCGATAAATAAACACATAAGGAGATGCGATAGCTTACTATTGAGCAAGCCCACCTCGAAGTGGGAAGCCTGCGGTGATCTTCAAACTTCCGCCTTGAGCCTTCTTGGTTCAGGTTTCGTTCAGCACGACACAATAGATCTTTTTCTTAATCTTTGGCGCTTCAGTTATAATGCCAAATATGCAAACATTAAGGCAATCCATTAGAATCCAAAGACGATCTGTTTCGGCGTCCGATCGAGAAAAATTTGCCAAAAAATTGTTACACCAAGTGCAAAAAATAGCAAATTTTCAAAATGGACAAAAAATTGCTATTTATTTACCCAATGACGGTGAAATTAACCCAAAATATATACAAAACTTCTTAAAAAATAAGGGTTTTAGTGTCTATTTGCCTGTATTAATCGGTAAAAGTCTTAAATTTGCAAAAATTGGTAAAAATTTCAGAAAAAATCGATTTGGCATTGATGAACCGATTTCTACCGAGATTTTGAATGCTAATCAGATGAACATCATCTTTATGCCCCTTGTTGGTTTTGATGAGTTCAAAAATCGCATTGGCATGGGCGGTGGTTTTTACGATCGCACACTAGCATTTAAAAAACGGCAGCAAAACTATAAAAACCCTAAACTTTATGGTTTGGCTTTTGATTGTCAAGAAGTGGCAAAACTTAAAACTAAATCTTGGGATGTGTCACTTGACACGGTGATTACACCAACTACAATTTACCAGTAGCGTGTTTTTGAAAGAATGATTTTAAAGTTGGATTGTCGTTAATTAGATTCATACCAAAACCACGCAGCCACCTAAGTGGTTCGTTATTTTCTTTATAAATCCAATTCAGCCCAGTCATGGTTTTTGCCATTAGTTCGTTGTCTAATCGACGAGCTCTGGCGTAAGAACGCAATACACCATAATCTCCTAAAATCTTTGAACTTGATTTTAATTGATCCGATAATTCTTTAACATCTGAAAAACCAAGGTTAACTCCTTGGCCAGCAAGTGGATGAATGTTATGCGCTGCATCGCCAATTAATACTAAATTTTCTTTTACGTATTCTTTAGCACTACGCTCAATGAGTGGGAATGCCTGAATCTTGCTTAAAACTTTAAACTGGCCAAACTGATATTCCACACCTGCTGAAAGTCGACTGGAAAATTCATCGGTTGATAAACTCGTCAACTCATCCGCCAATGGACTTTCTGCTGACCAAACGATTGAGGCTTGAGTATCACTCAAAGGCAATAAGGCGATAATACTGTCGGATAAAAATCGCTGCCAAGTGGTATTTTCAAACCCTTTCTCCGATTCAATGTTGCAAACGATGGCTTTTTGCTGATAATCAGTTTCACTAAAATCAATGCTGGATAATTCCCTGATGCGCGACCTTGCTCCATCAGCAGCCACTAATAAATGACAAGATATTTGATCTTGATTGTCCAGTTGAACTTGATAACCATCATCGGTTTTTTTAATACCCTCAAGTTTGGCTGAGATGAACTCAACCTTAGTATTACTAAGCGCTTCAAACAATGCAGACTGAATAACGTCATTTTCAATAATATAACCTAGGTGGTCTAATCCTTCATCGGCACTACTAAAGTTTAAATGGCCGTGAGAATTTTGATCCCACACTTTGGTGTCGGTAAAAGCGTACTTACGTTTGATCAAATTCCATGCACCTAGTTTTTCTAACAGATTTTCTGATTTTGGCGTAATGGCACTAACGCGCGTATGAAACTGATCATTCAGTGTTGGATTAGAATTATTAGGCTCAACAATGGCAATTTTTAAATCTTGGTCTGCCATCGATAAGGCAAACGATTGCCCCACCATGCCACCGCCAGCAATAATAATGTCAAAGCTATCCATTAACCTTCTC
Organism: uncultured Candidatus Thioglobus sp.; assembly: GCA_000205985.2. Classification (GTDB taxonomy): domain Bacteria; phylum Pseudomonadota; class Gammaproteobacteria; order PS1; family Pseudothioglobaceae; genus SUP05. The sequence continues at coordinate 17,085 of GG730002.1, forward strand.
CGGCAATGGTCATTTGATTAATCAATACCGAACCAACTTTTAGGTTGCTACGCTGATCAACATCAGTACCCACATGAACAATACCCAGCAACATGTCTTTTAGATTGCCGGCAATGGTCAAGCCCGATACTGGGTATTGAATTTTTCCATTTTCCACCCAAAAACCCAATGCACCACGAGAATAATCACCCGTAGTACCATTTATTCCTTGGCCCATGAGTTCAGTAACCACTAGACCTTTGCCCATGTCTTGAATCATTTCATCGAGTCCACCTTCAAAGTTGGCATCAACCATCACATTGTTAACACCACCAGCATTGGCCGTGGTTTTTAAGCCCAATTGATTGGCCGAATATTGACCCATCACGTAACTTTTAACACGGCCATCATGAATAAAATATTGCTCTCGCTTGAGTACCCCATCAGTATCAAAAGCTTTAGCGCCCAATGTTTTTTTGACAAATGGGCGCTCTAACAGGCTAATGTTTTTAGGCAAAATAATTTGATCAATGCTGTCCAGTAAAAATGTTGATTTTTTGTATTGTCTAGAACCGCTGAGTGCCCCCAATAATTGGGAGAACAGCCCGCCCGATAAGCGCGATGTAAAAATAACTGGGCATTTTTGTGACGTCAATGATTGTGCACCTAGCTTTTGCTGAGCCAAGGAAGCCGCCTTTATGCCAACGGTTTTAGGTGGGTTTAAATCATTTGCATCAAGTGCTGTAGTGTATTCATAGGCCGTTTGTTTGTCCTCGCCTCTTTTTGCAATTAGTGAGCAATGCAGCGAATGACGGGTACTGCTTTGTGTGGCAATCAAACCATTGGAATTAGCGTACAAGCCTTCACCTTCAAAACTAGACACTTCACTGCCTTCAGAGTTGTCAATCTCGTCTTGTTCTAAGGCAATTGCTTCACACTCTTTAGCCAGATCAATGCTGTGTTGTGCATCCAAATCCCATGGATGGTACAAATCCAAATCAGGCGCATCAAAAGCCATGAGTTCTTTGGGCGCCAAACCGTTAAAAGGATCGTCTTGAGTGTATTTCGCAATTAAACAAGCCGATTCGATGGTTTTGTTTAAACTGTCTTTACTCAGATCCACACTAGAGGCGTGGCCTTTTTTTTGGCCCATATACACGTTAATATCAAAACTTTTATCCAAGTGGTATTGCAGCGTTTCCACCTCACCCAGTCTGACAGAAGTGGATACGCCAGAACTAGATCCTAGTGATATCTCATAATCACTGACGTTGTATTGTTTTAATAAATCAATGGCCAGTTGTGCGGTTTGCTCTAATGATGGCGACATGGTCAAATTATACTAAGTAATCCAAGTCGGTTGGCTGTGGAAATTGAATAGAGTGTTGCGCATGACTTTGATCACTAAACACCAATGATTTTACAGGTGACCACAAAGCCAACACGCCCAAAATAATGATCAATGCGCCCGAAAATTTTCTTACTATTGGTCTCTTAATGGCTTCACTGAGTTTTAGAGAAAACCCAGCCATTAACAACAAACTCGGCAATGTTCCTAATCCAAAAGCTAGCATAATCATCCCGCCTTGAACGGCAGAACCAGACACGATAGCAAAACTCAACGCACCGTAGACTAAGCCACAAGGAATACCGCCCCAAAATAAGCCTACTAAAAACGCACTTTTTAGATTTTTTACCGGTAAGAATCGCTTAGTGATGGGTTGTAATACCGCCCAAAGTTTGGCACCTATTTTTTCTAATGCTTGTATTCCCATGTACCAATTAGCAATGTAAAAGCCCACCATAATCATCAGTACGCCTGAAAAAATTCTCAATACTTTATCAAACACGCTCATTTGTAGCATGTTTGATAGTAGCTCACCAATGAGACCAAAAATCGCGCCCAACAAAATGTAACTTAAGATGCGGCCCAAGTTGTAATTAAAATGATAAAGTGAAATCTGTTTTGAATCAGACCTTACTTGTTCTGGTAAAGAAGCGGTCAGCATGCCAACCACACCACCGCACATGCTCAAGCAATGAACGCCACCCAATAGGCCCATTAGAAAAACAGAGATTAGAATATCCATTAACCTTCAGGATTAATAATGTCAGGCGCTTTTTTTACTTCCAGTAGGTGCAGCCTTCTAGAATCGGTTTTTAACACCTTAAAATGAAAACCTTGTAAAGTGATTTCACTCATCTGTTCTGGCAAATAAGTAAAACCTGAAACAACCAAACCGGCTACAGTATCTGCATTGTCAGTTTCTAAGCTTACTTCAAAAAATTCATTGAACTCTTCCAGCGGTGTATTGGCCTTTAGTAAATATCGTCCCCCACCAAAATCGATGATGTTGTCTTCTTCCATGTCATGCTCATCTTCAATCTCGCCAACAATCTGTTCAAGTACGTCCTCAAGTGTAATCAATCCGGCGATTTCACCGTACTCATCCATTACAATTGCCATGTGTGATTTTTTTTGCTGAAAATCTCTAAGCAAGGCGCCCAGTGTTTTACTCTCTGGCACCAAAATAGAAGGTCTTAAATATTCTTTGTAGCTGAATTCTTTTTTTCTATCACCAGCTAAATACCCTAATAAATCCTTTGCCAAAACAACGCCTTTTATTTTATTTTTTTGACTGTTGAACACGGGGAATCGAGAATGCGCCGATTTAATCATAACATCAAGAAAATCTTTTGTTTTGGCATTGTGCTCAATAATCACCATTTTTGATTTTGGCACCATCACATCACGCACTTCCATGTTTTCTAATTGCATGGTTCCCTCAATGATTGATCGTGTGTGTGAATCAATGACGTGACTTTCTTCTGCTTCCTTTAAAACCTGTAAAAGCTCATTGCTTGAATGCAATGCTTGATGAAAAAATTGTTTTTTTAGTCTTTGTAAAAAAGACAATATCGACGGAGGGTGTTCTTCTTTCATGTAACTCTAATTAACGGATAGATGGTTATTTTACCAAGATTTAGGGCTTTTTGCCACTGCGCATTTCTTTGCCTTGGGCGGCGCGCTCTTTACGCACCTTTTTAGGATCGGCGATTAATGGTCGATAAATCTCAACCCTGTCTTTCTCTCGAAGTACAGCGTCTAATTTAGCAATTTTTCCAAAAATACCGGTCTTGTCTATTTTAAGATTAATCTGCGGGTATTTATCCAAAATTCCAGAAATTTCAACGGCTTGTTTTAGCGTTGTTCCTTCATCCACTTCAAGGCTAAGTAGTGTTTGTTCTTTCTCTAAAGCATAGGTCACTTCAATGAGCATCACAAAGCCTTTGTGCTTGTTTAAAGTCTAGCGTGCCTTCGTAAATTGCACGACCAGTAATCGCCCCCATGATGCCGTGATGCGCCTCAACCAATAGATTGGAGATATCATCCATATTAGTAATGCCGCCCGAAGCAATGATTGGAATTGAAGTTTGCTTGGCTAAATCTGCTGTGGCTTCAACATTAACGCCCTGCATCATACCGTCACGAGCAATATCGGTATAAACAATTGAACTGACACCATCTTGCTCAAATTTCTTAGATAAATCCACCACATGTAAATCAGTTTGTTTGGCCCAGCCTTCAGTAGCCACCAAACCATTATTTGCATCCAAACCTACAATCACCTTACCAGGAAATTCACGGCACAATTCAGACACAAACTCAGGATTAGTGACAGCCATCGTACCTATGATCAAATAACTAATACCCGCCTCAACGTATGTATTGGCAATATCCATGTTGCGAATACCGCCGCCGATCTGCACTGGAAGGTCTGGAAATTTATTAGTGATCTCAGTCACACTAGTGGCGTTGATTGGCTTACCTTCAAATGCACCGTTCAGATCCACTAGGTGCAATCTTTTCGCACCTTGCTCTACCCACTGCGCCGCCATTTCAGATGGATTGTCCGAAAATACCGTAGTGTCATCCATAAGTCCTTGTCTTAGGCGAACACACTGGCCATCTTTTAAATCAATTGCGGGAATAATAATCATATCTTTAATGTTTTTCTAACTAGCATGACGACGATAACTGATGGCCTCGATTAAATGCGTCTTATCAACCAACTCGCTATTATCAATATCGGCAATGGTTCTTGCTACTTTTAATATTCGGTGATAAGCTCTTGCCGAGAGTTGTAATTTATCAATCACACTTTCTAGTAACTGTTTGTTTTCTTTATCCAATTTAACCAGTTTTTCTATCTCATCAGGGTTTAACCTATCGTTGGATTTCTTCTGGCGCTTCAACTGAACATTATAAGCACTTAACACTCTGTTACGTATGGTTTCACTGCCTTCGGACTTAATGTCGTCTTGATTTAACAACACTTCTTTAGGCAATGGTGGCACGTCAAGCACCATGTCGATACGATCTAACAGTGGGCCTGATATTTTTGAATGATACTTATCAATTTGGTCTTCCGTACAATGACACCTAGCACTGCCATCTCCTGCATATCCACAAGGGCAAGGATTCATCGCACCAATTAATTGAAAATTAGCCGGAAAAGTGACTTGTTGTGCTGCTCTAGAAAGATGCACCTCACCATTCTCTAGTGGTTGCCTCAATACTTCAAGTACCTGACGTGGAAACTCAGGCAGCTCATCTAAAAATAACACGCCTTCATGTGCAAGTGATATTTCGCCCGGCTTTGGATTAGTGCCGCCACCCACCAAAGCAACCGCTGAAGAAGAATGATGTGGCGAACGAAAAGGACGAACTTTCAACTCAGAAAGCTCTAAATACTTATTAGCAATTGAATAAATCGAGGCTCGCTCTAATGCTTTTTTGTGTCGTTAATGGTGGCATGATTGATGGCAATCTTTCTGATAACATGGTTTTTCCAGAACCTGGAGGGCCAATTAACAAGATATTATGCCCGCCAGCAGCAGCAATTTCTAACGCTCGTTTGGCATGGTATTGCCCTTTAACCTGAGAAAAATCTTTGCTGTATATTGCAGCTTGATGAGCATTCATCTCAGAAGCTTTAACTTCTACTGCACCTTGTAAAAAAGCACACACCTCTAATAAATGTTCGCATGGATGAATAACTGCACCATCAACCAAAGCACATTGGTCCATATTGTTTTTTGGAATGACAATGGCATGCCCTTGCTCACTAGCCTTCACAATCGCCGGCAACAAGCCTTCTGTTGTTCGTAATAAACCATCCAACCCAAGCTCACCAAAAAATTCAAGATCGGCAATGTTAACTTGAGGCTTTAATTGTTTAGACGCGACAAGTAAACCTAAAGCGATGGGTAAATCATAACGACCACCACTTTTAGGTAAATTAGCCGGTGCTAAACTAACAGTGATACGGCCTTTAGGGAACTTAAAATTTGAGTTCATTAACGCACTGCGAACTCTGTCCTTACTTTCCTTAACCGCACCTTCTGGCAAACCCACAATGGTAAAACTCGGCAAGCCACCAGAAATATGGACTTCAATGGTGACCAGTGGTGCATCCATGCCTGTTGAGGCACGAGTAAAAATTTTGGCTAATTGACTCATACGGCTTCTAATTCCTCCAGGCTCCACCTTGGTTTAATGATGATCTCATTGCCTACAGATGATTGCCCTTTGGTTAACCTTAAATGGCCTGCTAAGGCAATCATAGCGCCATTATCCGTACAAAATTCTTGACCAGGATAAAAAACTTCTACGTCTAATTTTTTACCCATTTGGTTTAGAACTTGGCGTAGTGATTGATTGGCACTGACGCCACCAGCGACCACCAAAGTAGAATAATGCGTTTTCTCTATTGCCCTTCGACATTTAATCATCAGTGTTTGTGTGCTAGCCACTTCAAAGGCTTTAGCAATATCAGCTTTTTCATTGGGGTATTTAGCGAAAGTATTACGAGCAAATGTTTTTAATCCGCTAAAACTAAAATCTAACCCTGGTCGGTCGGTCATTGGCCTTGGGAATTTAAACCTTGTTTCATCACCTTGCTCAGCTAAAGCAGCTAAAGCGGGGCCACCTGGATAACCCAAACCTAAGATTTTAGCCGTCTTATCAAAAGCTTCACCCACTGCATCATCCAATGACTCGCCTAAAATTTTATATTCGCCAATACTCTTAACATCAACTAACATTGTGTGCCCTCCAGAAACTAAAAGTGCCACAAAAGGAAATTTAGGACGGAATTCTTTCAGCAGAGGTGCCAATAAATGCCCCTCCATATGATGCACTGCTATGGCAGGAATTCTTAAACTCCAAGCTAGGCTTTTAGCAATGGATGAGCCCACCAATAATGCGCCTGCCAGCCCTGGTCCAGCTGTATAAGCAACACCACTAATGTTACTAAGTTTAAGATTAGCATCAGACAATACCGCTTTAATCAAAGGAATGGCTCTTTGAATATGATCCCTTGAAGCAAGCTCTGGCACCACACCACCATATTGTGCGTGCATCTCGACCTGAGAAAATAATTGATGGGCAATTAAGCCTTGCTCAGATGAATAAAGACCAATGCCGGTTTCATCACAAGAGCTTTCAATGCCCAGCGTAATAAACGGCCTAATCCTCACTTTTTGATTCGCCTAAATAGACCTTCTTGACTTCCTCGTTTGATAAGATTTCTTGCTTATTACCTTGGGCAATAATCTTCCCGCCGTGTAATACATAAGAATGATCGCAAGTATCTAGCATTTCTCGATAATTGTGGTCAGTAATCAAGACGCCGATTCCCCTGTCTTTTAAATGATAAATAATTTGTTGGATGTCGCCCACTGAAATTGGGTCTACACCCGCAAAAGGCTCATCCAATAGTACAAACTTTGGATCCATAGCCAACGCTCTGGCAATCTCTACTCGCCTTCTCTCTCCACCCGAAAGACTTAAACCATCAATATGGCGAATGTGCTCAATGTGAAATTCTGCAAGCAATTCTTCTAACCGGTGTTTTCTTTGTTTTTTTTCAAGATCTTTATTAACTTGCAAAACCGCCATAATATTATCTTCAACCGAAAGCTTACGAAAAATCGAAGGCTCTTGTGGCAAATAACCCAAACCCAGATGAGCACGCTTATGCATGGGCAATTTGCCCACCTTACGATGATCGATAAATACTTCGCCTTTATCGGCACTCACCAGACCACAAGCGATGTAAAAACAGGTGGTTTTTCCTGCACCATTGGGACCTAAAAGACCAACAATTTCACCACTTTTTACCTCAAAAGAAACATCGCTCACTACCTCACGTTGAGCGTATTTCTTTCGAATGTTTTTAACTTCCAAGGAGTACAAGACTTTCATGAGTAGGATTTTAATAGATTGAGCATTAATTTGAGTGTTTTAATCTTACCCTAAATTAGGTGAATTTGTTCAGAGCTGTACGCCTCAATCACACCCTTATCCGATTCGATTAACAATGCGCCTTCATCATTAATTCCGTTAGCAACTCCTGTTATTTTCTCATTTTGATAACTAAGTTCAAGTGGTTTTCCCGATAGGTAATCGTATTCACGCCACTTGGATTGAAAAGCATCAAGCCCTTGTAATTCAAACACACCGCAATAATCAATAATTTTATTAATCAATTTGGCACTAAGTTGCTCAAGATTTGGCGTACTTTGCAAAATTTGATTTAAGTCGATCCATGGCGTTTCACAAACAAAATTTTCACCTAAGTCGTTATTAAGGCCAAGACCAATAATAACCGATTGGGTGTTATTTTGCACACTGCTCTCAAGCAATATCCCTGCAAGTTTTTGTGTTTGAAAATACACGTCGTTTGGCCATTTTAATTTTAATTGATTAATCCCATATTTTTTTGTTAGCACTTCAATCACCGCTAAACCAACCACTAAGCTTAGACCGTTTAACAACGTATTGACAGAAAAATTACGACGAATTGACAAAAGTATACTGCTGTTCTTTTTGCTCAACCATTGACGATTGTACTGTCCTTTCCCACAAGTCTGCTCTCGTGCAATGCAGACTTTAGTGTTATTAGAAAAGGGCTGATCCGCTAAATAATCATTCGTACTTGGCGTTGAATCCAGTACAAAACATTCAACGTTGTCGGGTAATAATTTAGCTAAAGTGGAATAACCAGCCATGTGATAATTTTTGATAAAATAACTGAATTAATTTTACACTTAAATGATTTATGAAATTAGCACTCGGTGTTGAGTACTTAGGCACAAATTTCCACGGTTGGCAATTGCAGAAATCGGGCATTCGAACGGTTCAACAGGTGGTTGAACAAGCGTTATCAAGTGTGGCAGATCATCCTGTTCGGGTTTTTTGCTCGGGTAGAACTGATGCCGGTGTGCATGCACTGGAACAAGTTATTCATTTTGAAACCACGGCCAAGCGTGAAGATAAGGCTTGGGTTTTGGGTGGTAACGTCAACTTGCCTTTTGATGTTAATTTTAAGTGGGCTAAGCAAGTCAATGATGATTTTCATGCTCGCTTTGATGCCCATGCTCGTCAATACCATTATAAGATTCACAACACACCGGTGCGCTCCGCCGTTAAACATGCTTATACCTTATGGGAGTCAAGAACATTGGACATCAAGTTGATGAATCAAGCAGCAGAATGCTTAATCGGTGAACATGATTTCTCGAGTTTTCGTGGTAGCTTGTGCCAGGCTAAATCACCCATTAAAACCGTCGAGTTTATTCGATTAACCCAATCTGGCAATGGAATATTACTGGACATTAAAGCCAATGCTTTTTTGCACCACATGGTACGAAACATCGTAGGAACACTAATAAAGGTTGGCAAAGGCGAGCAAGACTCTGCTTGGGTTAAAACCGTTTTGGATGCTAAAGACAGAAAACAAGCTGGGGTTACTGCTGAACCACAAGGCTTATACTTTGTAAAAGCTTTTTACGACAACTTCTAATGTAGAATTAATTTACAAGTATTTTTATTTTTTATGCGGAGGGTTTTGCAAATATTAAGGGAATATAGATAAACCATATGACCGAAATATTCGCAGAATTCGATAAATTAAAAATAGAAAAGACGAATTAAGTTTAGGAAATTAAATGCTTTAACGGGCTCTTAGAAGCCGCTTCTTCATCGCCTAATTCTTTCCAAGCATAACGTAATGCATCAGTACGACGCTCATAGAAACGATCTTTACCGTGCTTATCAACAAATCCAGAGCGAATTAAAACTTTTTCAATGCCTTCCATGCGTGCAAACAAAATTTCAACACCTGCAGCAGAACACCTGTCCAGCAAACCCGAGAGCATTTCTTCACCACTAGCATCAATTTGATTAATGCCAGCCATATCAACAATAATGTACTTTAAACAATGGTGTTTGTCAGCAATTAACTTTAGCATTCTATCTTCAAAATAACCGGCATTCGCAAAATAGAGAGAACCAGAGTACTTAACAATGGCAACTACTTCACAACGATTCAAATCATTATCAAGTGCATTCATAAACATGGTTGATCCGTCATGGGTTGAAAGCTCAGTAAATCTTGGCTCCATGGTGCGGAACAAGAACAAACCTAAGGATAGAATAACACCAATTACAATGCCGTTTTCCAAGTGTGGTGCGAATAATATTGTTAATACAAATGCAGTAACAGCAACAATAGCGTCGTGTTTCTCCACTTTCCATGCATGTAAAATCGGCTTAAATTTAATAAGGTTGATGACTGCCATAATGATTACGGCTGCTAACGTTGCTTGAGGCAAATGATACAACAAAGGTGTTAGCCACAATAATGTAATACCGACAATTACCGCCGTTACTACCGACGAAAAACCTGTAACTGCGCCTGCTGAGATATTCACTGCCGAACGTGAAAATGAGCCTGAAACTGCATAACCTTGAAAAAAGCTTGAAACAACATTCGACAAACCTTGACCCATTAGCTCTTGATCAGCATTAAGGCGTTGTTTGGTTTGTGCAGCCATGGCTTTCGCAATCGAAATAGCCTCCATAAAGCCAATCAAACCAATCGTAATTGCTGTCACAATCATTTGGTTTATTATAGAAAAATCAAAATTTGGAACGGTTAAAGCAGGCAAACCCTCAGGAATGGAACCAACAATTGCACCACCAAGACCGCCATCTGCTACTGGCATGCCAAAACTCATTGCCCAAGAAATAACAGTGGTCACTACTACTGCCAATAAAACACCGGGTAATTTTGGTGCGTACTTCTTAACACCAATCATAATAGCAAAAGCAACAACTGCGGCAAACAGGGTCCATGCATGTGTATGTTGTGAAGCATTAGCTAAAACGCCCCAAACTTGTTCATAAGTATGCTCGCCTACGCCTTTTATCAACGCCAAATACCTTGGACAACTGCGAGGTGCCAATAATAATTGCAGCTGCATTGGTAAAACCAACTACCACAGGATGGGACAAGAAATTAATAACAAAACCAAGTTTTAGTGCGCCTAATGCAAATTGGAATATACCCACCAAAAATGCTAATAATGAAGCGTAAGCAGCATATGTCACCATATCTGCACCATCTGGAATGATTGTTGGAATTGCTGCTGCGGTTAATAAAGATACAACAGCAACTGGCCCCGTACCTAACTGCCTTGAAGAGCCCATAAGGGCGGCAATCATCACTGGTAAAAATGAAGCGTACAAACCGTATTGTGGTGCAAGACCTGCTAATTGTGCGTAAGCCATTGATTGTGGCACTAATACCAATGCAACGGTTAAGCCTGCGACTAAATCCGCTTTTAATACGTTTTTATCTTTTATCTCATGAATCCAGGCTAAAAAAGGCAAGAATTTTGCAATCTTATCCATTTGTATTTCCAATTATGTATAAAAAAATAGCCAAATGCTATCAAGGCTCCACTCAGAGAAGACTGAGTAAATATATTAGTGATGCATTATATAATAATTCCTACATTTAATGTGTGTCATTTTGTATAATACTGATCTTGTCTTTTCAGACACATCCGTTTTAATAAATTTATACAAGCACAAGGAATTAGATCCATGAAACTCATTGAAAACCTACACTTTAACAACATTCGTGGCGACATTACGGGTGGCATTACGGCAGGCGTCGTTGCTCTGCCTTTTGCTATTGCCATGGGACTTGCCTCTGGTGCTGGTGCAATTGCCGGCCTTTATGGCGCAATCATTACTGGTTTTTTTGCTGCATTGTTTGGTGGTACTGGTGCACAAGTATCAGGCCCAACTGGCCCTATGACCGTGGTCATGGCTTTGGTGGTTACTCAATTTGTGACTTTCTTTGAAGGCAAGATTGATCCGTTAACCGGCTTGGTCTATACTCACGATGCAGCCCTTGGCGCTGGTCTTACCATTGCATTTACCACGGTAGTTTTGGGTGGGTTATTTCAAATTACTTTTGGCTTGTTAAAACTAGGGCGCTTTATCAACCTAATGCCTCACCCTGTTACCTCTGGCTTCATGACTGGTATCGGCGTGATTATTATTATTTTACAAATCCCTCAAGTATTGGGTTTTTACGACATTAAGGGATCAACACTGGGGATTTTTTCTCAACTTGGCGATGTTCCAAATTATTTTATTAATACAGGCGCTATCTCAATTGCCATCGTTACCATTGTTGTGGTTTATCTATTACCTAAAAAAATTGGGAAATTTATCCCGTCTCCACTGTTTGCATTAATTACTGGCACGTTGGTCCTGTTATTTTTTCCAGAATTCTTCTCGTCCAATGTAGAACCACTCAACAACATGATACTAGGAGACATTCCAACAGGTTTACCAACATTCCAAATGCCTTCTTGGGAAGCCAGTATTGTGGTCGATATGATCGCCTCAGGCATGATGCTAGCAATTTTAGGCTCAATTGATTCACTCTTAACCTCTTTAGTTTCTGATGAGATTACTCGTACACATCACAAATCAGACCGTGAGCTGATCGGTCAAGGCATTGGTAATACTTTTTCTGGTTTATTTGGCGGTTTACCTGGTGCGGGCGCCACAATGCGTACCATGACTAACGTTAAGGCTGGCGGTCTAACGCCGATCTCTGGTGCTCTACATGCCGTATTATTGCTAGCAATTGTTTTAGGTGGTGCGCAATATGCCAAAGAAATTCCGCTAGCCGTGTTGGGCGCTATCCTGGTTAAAGTTGGCACCGATATCATTGACTGGGACTATTTAAAAAGTCTGGTTTCTGCACCAAAATCAGGCGCTCTGATTATGGTTGTGGTTCTGGGAATTACTGTTCTTTATAATCTAATGGCAGCAGTTGGCGTTGGCTTGGTTATGGCCAGCTTAATTTTCTTACAAAGAATGACCGATGTACAATTGGCCAGCATCGTATCCGTTCAAACCATTGAGGAGGCATCTCATCTTGATGAGGCCCATCAGGAATTAATTCGTGCCGGAAATACTCTGTTTTACCAACTTAACGGACCAATGAGCTTTGGTTCAGCAAAAGGAATTGTCAGAGATTTTTCCACAAAAACCAACTACAACAGAGTAATCCTAGACTTGTCCAACGTCCCTATTATTGACTATACCACTTCACGTGGAATTTCTGAAGTGTGTAATATCTGCACAGAAAAATCAGCAGAAATTACCATTGTTGGTGCTAATACTAAAGTCAGACACTTTCTTGAAAACATTGGTATTGACAAGGCGTTCTTAACCTAGCAAGCTTGATGATGAGTGTGTTTATTTAATTAAAAATTATCGTCCCAATCAACCACAATTTGCTGTTTATCGATATCAACTGAAATCAGAAATGGTTCAATATATGGCACCCAATGCTCTTTTCTACCATTAACCACAAGCACACTGTTTGACCCGGTATCAACCAAACCGGATACTTTACCCAGTACAATTTTTTCTTGGTTAATAACATTTAAACCAATAAGGTCTTCCCAATAATATTCACCTTTATTGAGTTTTGGCAATTGTGACTTATTAATATAGATGTCAATGCCAATAAAAGTTCTTGCCTGATCCATATCATGAACATCTTTAATCTGTGCAACAAGAGTTTTTCCCTGTTCTCGACCTTTAATAATATCAAGCGTTTGCCACTGACCATTTACCTCAATGTGCCACGGCTGATAAGACAGGATGTTTTTTCGAGGATTTGTGTGTGAGAATACTTTTACCCAGCCCTGAATGCCAAAAAGGCCATTGATCTTACCGACCAACAGCCTTTTGTTGTTAGAAATGGAAGATGCTGAATTACTCAGCAGCCTTTTCCTCTTCTGTTGACTCCTCTGCGACTTCAGGCTTTGCATCTTCTACCGGTGCTTCTTCTGAAACTTCTTCAGCACTTGCGGCCTCCGCTTCGGCGGCTGCCTTAGCTTCAGCTTCTTCTGCTGCTTTCGCCTCAGCTGCTGCTTTGGCCTCTTCGTCCGCTTTTGCTTTTACTTGTGCTGCTAATTTAGCTGCTACTGCTGCTGCTCTAACACCTTGTGCTGCAACACGTTTTTCACGAATTGAAGGGTCTTTAAACTCTTTAACAAGTTGCTTAACACGATCAGAGATTTGTGCACCTTTCGATGTCCAGTAATCTAATCTGTCTTCTTCGATGGTAAGCCTAACTTCTTGTCCGCGAGCCACTGGATTAAAATATCCAATACGCTCAATGTAACCACTGTCTCTACGTTTTCTAGAGTCTGTTGCTACAATTGAATAAAAAGGTTTTTTCTTGGCTCCACCTCGGGCTAGTCTAATTTTAACCATGGGTTTTTTGCTCCTTTTATATTAATAATACTCATACCGAAAAGTATAAGACGCGAAATTATATCAGTTTTTCAATATCGCGTGCTAATTTCTCAGCATCGCCGGTGTAAGTCATTGGAGTTAGCTCAGCTAAGGCTTGTTTTGCTTCTTTTGGCATATCAAGATCTTTTACAAACTCAGCTAGCATTTGGGCATCAATGGTATTACCTCGTGTGAGTGCTTTGAGTTTTTCATATGGATTTTCAATACCATAACGACGCATCACCGTTTGAATTGGTTCGGCTAATACTTCCCACGAGCTGTCTAGGTCTTCTAACAACTTTGCTTCATTAGTCTCTAGTTTACTAATGCCTTTGGCAATAGACGCATAGGCTACCAAACAATGCGCGCAACTCACGCCAAGATTTCTTAATACAGTCGAATCCGATAGGTCTCTTTGCCAGCGAGAAATAGCTAATTTATCGGCTAAATGTGTGTTCAAAGCGTTAGCAATGCCTAAGTTTCCTTCGCCATTTTCAAAATCAATTGGATTTACTTTGTGTGGCATGGTTGATGAGCCTACTTCTCCAGCAATGGTCTTTTGTTTGAAGTAGCCAAGCGAAACATAGCCCCAAATATCACGACAAAAATCAATCAAAATGGTATTAAAGCGATTGATTGAATGGAAATACTCAGCCATGTAGTCATGAGTTTCAATCTGCGCAGTATACATGGCGTAATTCACACCTAAATCTTCAATGAATGCTTGCGAAATACTTTGCCAGTCGAGATCTGGATAAGCACTAATGTGTGCATTAAAATTACCCACAGCGCCGTTAAACTTGCCCATAATCTTAACGGTTTTGAGGTGCTCAATTTGCCTTTTTAAACGATACGCAAAATTGGCCATTTCCTTGCCTACCGTAGTTGGTGAAGCGGTCTGTCCATGAGTACGAGACAACATTGGAATGCTTGCGTTGTCTTTTGCAAGCGCACCAATTAATGCCAATACGTTTTGCATCTCGGCAAGTATCGCATCACGACCATCAATTAACATGAGTGCGTGAGATAAGTTGTTAATGTCTTCTGAGGTACAAGCAAAATGGAAAAACTCACTCACGGCATTGAGTTCAGTATTGTCCTTAATCTTGTCTTTTAAAAAGTATTCAACTGCTTTAACGTCATGATTAGTTGTACGCTCAATATCCTTAACCGCTTGCGCATCTTCAAGAGAAAAATTAGTGGCAATATTGGCTAAAAATTCAGAGGCTTCTGTGCTAAATGCTGTCACCTCAGCAATACTATCATTATCCGCCATGGCTTGTAGCCACTTAACCTCAATCAATACACGGTATTTAATCAGGCCAAATTCACTGAAAATTGAGCCTAAAACCTTGGTTTTATCAAAATAGCGTCCATCGACAGGGGAAATAGCGGTTAAAGCACTGAGTTCCATAATGCGTTAAGTTAAATCAAATAAATGATAAAATTATACGCTTTATATGATTCACTTTTTACGCAGATGAAAACAGCCTATTTAGCTCACATTGAAGAGCGCGCTAAAGATAATTTACCACCACTGGTATTAAATGCAGAACAAACTCAATCCGTGGTTGAAAAATTAATTAATGGCGATGATGAAAAATTTTACCTGGATTTATTGACTCATCGAGTGCCTCCAGGTGTAGATGAGGCTGCCTATGTCAAAGCCAGCTTTTTGGCTAGTGTTGCCAAAGGTGAACAGACTTGCAATGCAATTGACCAAGCACAGGCAACGTTTTTATTAGGCACCATGTTGGGCGGTTATAACATATCACCATTGATCGAGCTATTAGAAATTGGCACGACAGCACAAGTAGCTTGTGATGCTCTATCAAAAACATTATTAATTTATGAAGCCTATCAAACGATTGTGGAGAAATCAATTGACAATACTTTTGCTAAGCAGGTCGTTGATAGCTGGGTAGATGCCGATTGGTTTACAACCAAAGAAGAATTACCAAAAGAAATTAAACTAACCGTCTTTCGCGTAGAAGGTGAGATTAATACTGATGATTTATCGCCGGCAACTGAGGCATGGTCACGTCCCGATATTCCACTGCATGCTCAATCAATGTTGGTTAAAAAAATGGACGATCCGCTAGAAATCATTGCACAACTTAAAGAAAAAGGCTTGCCGCTTGCTTTTGTTGGTGATGTTGTGGGTACTGGGTCTTCACGTAAATCAGCCATTAACTCTGTACTGTGGCACATGGGTAATGACATTAATTATGTGCCAAATAAGCGTGGTGGTGGCGTGGTACTAGGTGGCAACATTGCGCCAATCTTCTTTAACACAGCGGAAGACTCAGGGGCACTGCCTATTGAGTGTGACGTAACCAAGATGAACATGGGTGATGAAATTACCATCTACCCATACGAGGGGAAAATTACTAACGCCAGTGGCGAGACTATTTCTACTTTTGAATTATCGCCAACCACCATGCCAGATGAAGTGCGTGCAGGCGGCCGTATTCCACTGATTATTGGCAGAGGCCTTACAGACAAAACCCGTCAAGATTTAGGGCTGCCAGTGAGTAAGGTTTTCTTACGCCCACAAGATGCCAGCAATAGTAGCGTAGGCTATACTTTAGCACAAAAAATTGTAGGTAAAGCTTGCGGTGTTAAAGGCATTCGTCCAGGTACGTATTGCGAACCGCGCATGACCACCGTCGGTTCACAAGACACCACTGGTGCAATGACTCGTGATGAATTAAAAGAGCTAGCTTGTTTGGGCTTCTCAGCAGACTTAGTCATGCAAAGTTTTTGTCATACGGCGGCTTATCCAAAACCAGTTGATTTAGAGCTCCAGCATTCATTGCCTGATTTTATGCAATCCCGTGGCGGTGTGGCGCTTAAACCGGGCGATGGTATTATTCACTCGTGGCTTAATCGCATGTTGCTACCCGATACAGTAGGCACAGGTGGTGACTCACACACACGATTCCCAATTGGTATTAGCTTTCCTGCTGGATCTGGTTTGGTAGCTTTTGGCGCTTCAATCGGTGTTTTACCACTTGACATGCCAGAATCAGTATTGGTCAAATTTAGTGGCGCCATGCAAGAGGGCATAACACTACGCGACCTGGTGAATGCTATTCCATACGTCGCCATTCAGCAAGGGTTATTGACCGTTGAAAAATCCAACAAGAAAAATATCTTTTCGGGTCGTATCTTAGAAATCGAAGGCTTGGGAGATCTTAAGATAGAACAAGCCTTTGAGCTTACTGATGCCTCTGCTGAACGCTCAGCTAACGGCTGCACAATCAAGCTCAACAAAGAGCCAGTGTCGGAATACTTACAATCTAACATTGCCCTACTATCATCGATGATAGAGATGGGCTACGAAGATAAGAAGACCATCGCTCGTCGTATTCAAGCCATGCAAAAATGGTTAGACGCGCCTGAACTTTTAAAGGCGGATGATAATTGTGAATACGCTGCGGTAATCGAGATAAACCTTGATGAAATCAAGGAGCCTATTCTAGCTTGTCCTAATGATCCAGATGATGTTAAGCTACTTTCAGATGTTGCCAATACTGCTATTGATGAAGTATTTATTGGCTCATGCATGACTAATATCGGCCACTTTAGAGCGACTGCCCAGTTATTAAAAGACCAATCAAAATTACCAACTGAGCTTTGGGTTGCGCCACCTACTCGTATGGATGAGGCGCAACTTAGGAAAGAAGGCATCTACAAGGTTTTTGATGCAATTACTAAGCATACTGAGATACCAGGTTGCTCGCTTTGTATGGGCAATCAGGCTCGTGTTAATAATAATGCCACCGTAGTCTCAACCTCAACACGCAATTTTCCAAATCGCCTAGGCGATGGTGCGAACGTTTACTTATCTTCTGCCGAAGTAGCAGCCATTTCAGCAAAATTAGGCCACATTCCTACCGTTGATGAATACTTAAATGCGATGCGAGCAATCAAACCAATATCGACTGATATTTACCAATACCTTAACTTTGATCGGATATCAGAATACCGAGAAGCGATTGGACACATTGCGCTTGATACTATTCTTGAAGAGTAATATTTACTAGCGGACAATAAAAAGCCGCTTATTTCAGATAGCGGCTTTTTATTGGAATTTTTTAAAGAAACTTATTTAATTTTTGTTTCTTTGTACATCACATGTTTTCTAACAACAGGGTCAAACTTTTTAACTTCCACCTTTTCTGGGTGAAGGCGTTTGTTTTTAGTTGTTGTATAAAAATGACCCGTTTTGGCTGATGATACTAATTTAATCTTTTCTCTCATACTTTACTCCTAAACCTTTTCGCCACGTGCACGGATTTCTGCTAATACGGTATCAATGCCTTTCTTATCGACAATACGCAAACCCTTTGCAGTTAACTTTAATTTTACAAAACGATTTTCACTCTCCACCCAAAAACGGTGCGTGTGAAGATTTGGATAAAAACGACGACGCGTTCTGTTGTTCGCGTGTGATACATTATTACCACTAATCGGGCGCTTACCGGTGACTTGACATATCTTTGCCATAACTAACTTACCAAAAATCTAAAAGAAAGGAATTATACTTAAAAAATACAAGTTTTCAAAGCTAAATTATATAAATATCCTATTTACTATTGGGCCAACAAACGGTATTATAACCACCCATTGGAGGGATGGCAGAGCGGCTGAATGCACTGGTCTTGAAAACCAGCAAGGGTTAATACCCTTCCAGGGTTCAAATCCCTGTCCCTCCACCAAATTACCCCTTATGTAGCAACGTTTACAAGATAATTTTTTAAAAGTTTCACTACATTTTCACTACATACAAAAAAACACCCCATTAATTCACTAGCTTTTTTAGCTCTAGATATTGTTATTTTTTGTTAAGAATTAATTTGCTGGCTGAGGGATTTTTCCATCTATTTGAAAGAATGTATATGGATAACGATATACCTTGTTGTGATGATCGCATCGAAATAACACTTGATCGCCGTCCGTTTCACAAAACCACTGCGTTGTATCTACTGGCTTCTTACTGGCTAAGGCCTCAATATCAAATAATGCCACATTAATCCCCTCTTCAGGATCTCTTGCTGAGATATATTCAAAGGCTTTAATGCCAAAAGATCTCATCGCATTACCGAGCCTCTGAGTTGCCTTATAATTACTAGAATCCGTTAGTATGCTCTTATGCTGTACGAATGGTTCTAATTGAAGTTGAGCACCATATTTTGACTTGTAGTCAACTGACAAAACGGTATGCTGCGTTCTTAATTTTGAACTAGGCGATGAACTCATGCCTATCCAAAAAATAAATCTATAGTAAGCTGCTTCACACATAAGAGTAGTTATAGATTTTGATCCAAAGAATAGACTTGTCTCGGTTTTTGAACCAAATCGAGAGCCCCAATCCAACGGAGGATATCTAAATGGCGTTGAAAGCAAGTAATGAATATTCTTATCTGTACTTTCAGATTTAGGCTTGGTCTCTTCTATCATTTGCTCCAAAAGTAACTGCTCTTCTAAAGAGTCTACCAGTCCCATTGTAGCAACTTGCTCTTGACTTTCAACAATCCGAAACATTGAACTACTAACCGCACTCATGCCCGATTCTTCAATAAGCCCTTCCCAATTCATTATTAAACTTTACCTCTAATTGCATCTAAATATCCGACAACAGTCATCAATCCTGAAATGGATTGAATTTGCTCTGCAGGAATACCGCGAGTATGCGAATTTAGTGTGCGCATCCAGTGTTTGATTTGCTTGTTATCTCCGCCGACCAATACAAAAATAGCACGGTAAATTCTAATGAAGATTTTAGCTATTTCACCAGTTTTACTGTCTGGGTCAACTGAACTACGACTAATCGATGACTGTCCTTTTCCAATTATTTTGCCAAGTTCTTTTTGAGTCAGACCCCATCTCTTTCCCTGCTTTTTAAATAGGCATTGGTCAATACATCTAATTTATTAATTTTATTTTTTTTCAGAAATACTCATGTCATTTCTCCTTTTATTACTAAATATATGCTATATAGATATTATATACCTTATTTATGAAATAACGCATAATTAGTTATAAATCAACCACAGGGTGCATACTTTATTACATCATTTAGATGGTCTGGAGATAAATGAGCATATTTTATCGTCATTGTTAAAGTGCTATGATTTAACACCTTCTGCAAGCTCAAAACATCGCCACCATTCATAATAAAATGACTGGCAAAGGTATGTCTCAATATATGTGTACTTTGTCCTTGAGCTTTTTTAATGCCCGATCTTTCATAACAACTCGCAAAAGTATTCTTATTAGCCGCTAATGGTAGATCTAATTGAGCTTCTAATTTTGGATTAATTGGAATATATCTATTCTTACCACTTTTAGTATTAAATAAACAAATCTTGCCGTTTCTAATATGCTCAGGTTGCAAGCTTCTAGCCTCTCCCCACCTTGTGCCGCAAGTTAAGCATATCAAAGCACACAGGTAAGTATCTTTATATTGTTTAAGCTCTTTAAATAATTTTTGGGTCTAGATAACTTTAGAGGCATAATATCATGATAATATGCCTCTATGACAGTAAAAAACAAGTATGTAAAACATGCCCATATTTCTGAGGCTAAATTTAGACAAATAATTTTGTTGTTTTCTGAGGATTTGAGTGCAACTCAAATCTCTCATTTAACAAAGATATCAAGACCAACGGTCAATAAATATTTGACCGCTATTAGACTCAGGATCTTGGAATTATCCATGATCCAATCTGCCTTGTTAGTGGGGCAGATTGAAGTCGATGAAAGTTATTTTGGCGCACGGCGCGTCCGCGGTAAACGCGGCCGTGGCGCCAGAGGAAAAACGATAGTATTTGGCTTGTTAAAACGTGGTAATGAAGTTTATACAGAAATAGTACCAGACTGTAAAAGTGCTACTCTACAAAGGATTATCAAGGGCAAGACTAGTGTTGATAGTGTGATTCATTCAGATGGGTGGCGAGGGTATAATGGCTTAGTAGATTTTGGTTATAAGAAGCATTTTAGAGTGCACCATGGCAAGAATGAGTTTGCACGAGGAAATGCACATATTAACGGCATAGAATCATTTTGGGGTTATGCTAAAAATAGATTGGTAAAATTTAAAGGAATGGATAAAAAGATGTTTAATTTACACTTAAAAGAATGTGAATTTAGATTTAATAATCGCAAGCAAAATATTTATAGAATTTTGCTTGCGATTTTTAGAAAAGAGCCTCTAAAGTTATCTTGACCCTTATTTAAACCTTGAATCGTATTTTTGTTGTATTTCATTAGGCCACAAACTGTGAATATAATCTAACAAACCTTGCTTTTCAGCTTCATTTAATTGGTCTTTAAACGGTGGCATCCAACCGCCAAGTTTAGCACCACCATCGTTAATCGTAGTCATTAATGCCTTTGGCGAATGATGCCAAGCATGCGCTGTGCCATTAACAGGAGGAGCTGGGAATTTTCCATCTGCATTCCTTTTTTTCCAATCCTTAGTCAATCCTTCTCCGGCTTGACCATGGCAAGCAATACAATTTTTATCAAAAACAGACTGCCCTAAATTGGCACTCTTTTTAAGTTTTGTATTTTCGCTAAAAAAAGGTTGGCTTATTTTCACAGTTTCTTTTGCTGCTGCTTTTCCTGCTGTGGATCCCCGGTTCCGG
>GG730001.1 GCA_000205985.2 uncultured Candidatus Thioglobus sp.
CCTTGGCTGGGGTACCGGGGGGATCCCACGTATCAATAATCTTTTCAAACATTCTCATCAGTCAAATAGTTCTGAGCCTTAACCTTTTCAAACTCATTTGAAGCATCAATGAATAAGATATTGCTACTGTCTTCACGGCACTTTTTAAACACCAAAACGCAAGTTGGGATGCTTGTGCCGTAGAAGATATTAGCAGGTAAGCCAATGACCGCATCGAGATAGTTTTTATCTTCAATCAAGTACTTACGAATATGTCCTTCAGCAGCACCACGGAACAACACGCCGTGAGGCAATACAATTGCCATTGTGCCGTTTTCATCAAGCTGGTGAATCATATGCTGAACAAAAGCAAAATCAGCCTTAGTTTTAGGCGCTAACTTGCCATACTGAGAAAATCTATCATCACTCATATGAAGTGGATTGGCACTCCAGTGAGCAGAGAATGGTGGGTTAGCGACTACCGCCTCAAAACGCTCATCAATATGCTGAGGATGCTCAATGGTGTCTTCTTGCTTAATATCAAACTTACGATAATGAATATCGTGAAGAATCATATTCATTCGAGCAAGGTTGTAAGTGGTACGATTAAGCTCCTGACCGTAGAAATTCGACACATCATCCACTTCTTTAGCTACTCGTAGCAATAACGAGCCTGAGCCACACGTTGGGTCATATACGCTTTTAAGTTTGCTCTTGCCCGTGGTGACAATCTTAGCTAATACTTTAGATACTTGCTGAGGAGTATAGAACTCACCCGCTTTCTTACCAGCACCCGCAGCAAACTGCCCAATCAGATACTCATAGGCATCGCCCAATACGTCAGATTCGATGTTATCAAGGTCAAAGTTGATTTGGTCAAGATGGAATAAAACTTTAGCAATCAGCGTATTTTTAGCCTCTTCAGTTCTACCAAGTTTGGTAGAGGTTAAATCTAAATCTTCAAACAAATGACCAAAGTCATCTTCAGACTCGTAACCCATTGTGCTTTGCTCAACATTACGCAGGATTTGAGTCAGGTCTTCAAGGATAAAGTTATTAGTATCACCATTACCTCGCTTGGCAATCTCGCCAAACAACTCAGACGGCTTTAAGAAATAACCCAGCTTCTCAACCGCCTCTTCTTTAATCGCATCAAGATACTCAGCGCCATCAGCACTGTCTTCATCAAGTGATAGATAAGTAATGCCATCCTCAGCTAAAAGCTTGTTAGCATAGCTCAGTATCTTCTCAGACAAGTATTTGTAAAAGATAAATCCAAGGATGTAATCCCTAAACTCATCCGCATCCATCTTGCCACGCAACTCGTTGGCAATATCCCACAGCTTTTGTTCTAGTTTCTTTTTATCTTCGTCGCCCATTTATCGGATTTTTTTAGTATTAATTTGGATTATTTTAACCCTCAACAATCTTAACGTTATCGAATATCAATTTTAAATTGTGAAAATCATATAACTAATGTAAAATACCGACTTCCCTTGCTTGATCACATGGTGTGGCAAGCTATTTTATAATAACCATAAGGAGAAAGACTCATGAGACACTATGAGATTGCACTAATTGTGCACCCTGACCAATCGGCTCAGGTAGGTACAATGATGGACAAATACAAAGAAATGATTACTGCTGACGGCGGTAATATTCACCGCGAAGAAGACTGGGGTCGTAAACACCTAGCTTATCCAATTGATAAAATTTATAAAGCACACTACTTAATGATGAACATTGAGTGTGGTCAAGAAACACTTGACAAGCTAAATTATAATTTCCGTTTTAACGATGCTGTTTTAAGAAATTTAATTATTTCTAAAAAAACAGCGATCACTGAGCCTTCAATTATGATGACGGCTAAAGACGAAGATAAGAAACCGGTTAGGAGATAGGAGAATATTATGGCTAAGCAACAAAAGAGAAAACGCAGACCTCTAATTAAGATTAATTCTTTTTGTCGTTTTACGGCAGCAGGTGTTAAAGAGATTGACTATAAAGATGTGGATGTTTTATTAAAGAATATCGATGAAAGCGGCAAAATTACTCCATCAAGAATGACGGGCACCACTGCAAAATTTCAACGTCAATTAACCACTGCAATCAAACGTGCTAGATTTTTAGCATTGATTCCTTATACTGACAAACACAAGAAATAGGAGTTAATCATGCAAGTAATTTTATTAGAAAAAATTGGTAAATTAGGTAGCTTAGGTGATTTAGCTAATGTTAAATCGGGTTACGCTCGTAACTTCTTAATTCCGCAAGGTAAAGCAAAGCCAGCAACAAAGGCTAACATGGCTGAGTTTGAAACCATTAAAGCTGACTTACAGGCAAAAGAAGCAACTGCAGTTAAAGACGCGCAAACAAAAGCAGAAGCTATGTCAGGTGTTGTTTGTACCATCAAAGCGAACGCTGGCGATGAAGGCAAACTGTTTGGCTCTATTGGTACAGCAGACATCGTTGAAAGCCTAGCAGCCAGTGGTCATGAGATTGAAAAACGTGACCTTAACATGCCTGAGGCAATTCGTTTTGTTGGTGAATACGAGGTAAGCGTTACTCTGTATACTGATATTATCGTTACTATTAAAGTGATTGTTGAAGCCTTGGAAGAAGAGGGTTAATTTCCAAAACGGTGGTCCAAAAATTGCGTTAAAATTAAAACCCTCGTTGAGGGTTTTTTTAATTTCTAGGTCACAACAATGTCAATCGAAAACGCCAAAATTCCACCCAATTCACTCGAATCAGAGCAATCGGTTTTAGGCGGATTATTACTGCAAAATGATGCTTGGGACAGGGTTGCAGATATTCTTGCGATGGGCGACTTTTACAATGCCTCGCACCGACTCATTTACGATGCCATTGTCACTTTGTTACAGCACAACCAGCCCGCGGATTTACTCACCGTTACTGAGCAATTAAAAAAGCACGGCAACGAGGAAAGCATTGGTGGTTTTAGCTACTTAGCTGGCATTGCTGAGAACACGCCCAGCACCTCAAACATTGAAGCCTACGCACAACACGTGCGCGAGTTATCCGTTTATCGTCAACTCATCAAAGTTAGCAACGAAATTGCCGATACAGCCTACAACCCAAAAAAGATAAAAGTTCAAGAATTAATTGACCTCTCTGAGAAGAAAATATTCGAAATTGCTGAACAAGTCAACCGAGGTAAAAAAGACATTGTTAACCTTAAAGACATCAGTAACAATCTTAGTAATTTAGTGCATGAATGGCAAGAAAATACTGGCACAACAGGATTATCAACAGGATTTACTAAGCTTGATGAATTAACCTCAGGCTTGCAAAATGGTGATTTAATCATCATTGCGGGTCGTCCAAGTATGGGTAAAACCTCTCTAGCAATGAACATTGTTGGTAACGTTGCCATCGAACAAAGAAAACCGGTGGTGGTTTTTTCCTTAGAGATGCCTACTGAACAATTAGCCTTACGCATGGCTTCGTCGTTTGGAGAAGTAAGTATGAAAAAAATGCGTGATGGTGATTTAACTGACACCGACTGGTCTGGATTTTCCCACGCATTAACGGCTTTTGATAACAGCACCATCTTAATTGATGAAACGCCGTCGATTACTCCAACCGAAATCAGAGCAAAAAGTCGTCGACTTAAAAGAGAACATCCTGAACTTTCATTGATCATGGTGGACTATTTACAATTGATGACCGTACACGGAAAGTCTGAAAATAGAGTGCAAGAAATCAGTGAAATTTCCCGCTCATTAAAAGCACTGGCAAAAGAAATCAACGTGCCAGTAATCGCTCTATCCCAACTTAACCGTGGTGTTGAATCGAGACCATTGAAAAATAAAGGGCGCATGCCACACATGTCTGATTTACGCGAATCGGGATCCATCGAACAAGACGCCGATATCATTGGATTTATTTACCGAGATGAGCAATATCACGACATAGACAAAGGCGGTAATTATTTTAATGCGGATGAAGTTGGCAAGGCTGATCTTAACATCTCCAAACACAGAAATGGTTCCACTGGCAATATTAAGCTTGCTTTTGTTGGTGAGTACACCAAATTTAAAAATTTGGCTAACGAAGAGCAATTCGATGGTGTGTCTAATGAAGAAATGCATGTGGCAGATGCTCACAATCTTGATAATTTTGAGATTGAAGAAAAACAACCTTTTTAAATGCAAGCCACTGCATCGATTTCACAATCAGCATTAGCTCATAATCTATCCGTCGTTAGGCAATCTTGCTCTGGGTCTAAAATTGTATCCATGGTTAAGGCAGATGCCTATGGGCATCATCTTACATTGGTCGATCCTATTATTGATGAATCTGACTTATTGGCCGTTAGCGAGCTTAGTGAAGCTCAAAAACTGCGAGAAAAAACTGACAAACCTATTTTGCTATTATCCGGGGTTTACTCACAAGACGAATTGCAAAGTGCCCTTGCATTGGATTGTCACGTTGTTGTCCATGAAAAAGAACAAATTAATCTCATTGCCCAAACCAAACAACGAATCGGAGTATGGATAAAGATTGACACGGGCATGCATCGATTAGGCTTATTAGCCAATGAATACCATGAATGCATCGAAGCATTTAAAAATAACACGCTCGTTGACGTTGAATGCGTAATGAGTCATTTTGCCTGTGCTGATGAAATCGACCACCCAACGAACGAAGCTCAACTGAATGAATTTAACCAGCTAACCGATGATAGTGTTAAACGCTCTATGGCGAATTCTGCTGCAATCCTTTCTAATAAAAACGCTCTATTTGATTTTGTGCGGCCGGGTATTATGCTTTATGGCATCTCTCCATTTGGCACGGATGAAAGCAATTTAAAACCAGTGATGGAATTGTCAGCACCCATCTTGTCAATCAAAACTATTCAAACAGGGGAATCGGTGGGCTATGGCGCTACCTGGACGGCTGACAAAAAAACCAACATTGCAATCATTGGCATTGGCTACGGGGACGGCTACCCTCGCCACGCCAAAAATGGAACACCGGTGTGCATCAATGGCGAGATTTGTCCGTTAATAGGTCGAGTTTCAATGGATTTGATTTGTGTAAATATCGACAGTATTACTGCCAAAGTGGGTGACGTTGTTACACTGTGGGGCAATGAAAAACTAAGTGCAGAAACCGTTGCCACTTGGAGCGATACCATTGGTTACGAATTAGTAACCGGAGTGAGCTCTCGAGTAAGTTTTAACAAAGTATTGTGAATACGCTAATCCAAATTAGTGATTGTCACATCGATGACAATCCAAAATCCATGGGCGTGGATACGCATTCTAATTTAAAAAAAATTATCGATAAAATCACAACTGTGAATTTTGATACGCTACTCATCAGTGGTGATTTAGCACACAATGGCACGCCTGAATCTTACCAAATACTTAAAGAAATTCTATCGCCATTACAAAATAATATAGTGGTTATGCCTGGTAACCATGATAACGCTGAAAATCTTAGTCAATTATTTGGTAAGAATTTAGCCCCTAACTTTTCCTTAGGAGATTGGGAAATTATTACCACCAACTCCGTGCAAGTAGCGCAAACCAGTGGATTTTTAACCCAAAATACACTTTTAAATTTAGATTTATCTTTAAAAAACACGAAAGCAAAATACAACGTTGTTGTGCTTCACCATCCTCCTGTGCCCATGCAAAGTAACTGGGATGATACTTTGTCATTAAAAAACTGCGACGAATTCTTTTCTGTGATTGATAAATACCCTAAAATAAAGGCAATTTTGTGGGGTCATGCCCATCAAGCCACTGACTTTAAGCGCGGAAAATTAAAACTTATTTCATGCCCTTCAACGGCTTTACAATTTGATAATGAGAAAAGAATTGGATTTAACCACTACAAACTTTATGATAACGGTAATTTAGAATTTGACACACAATGGCTATAACCACAGAACAAGATTTTCTTAGATCTTTATACAATCAGCAAAAACCAAAAAACTACGCTCAAGTTTCGGGCTTATTTGAGATAAACTTTCAAAAAATATCCAAGCTCATTCCTTTGCTGTCCATCATCTCACATCATAGTGTTGCTAAGCAAGAAGGTGAAAATGACCTTCATCTTTTCGTTGAAGAAAAATCAATCTACACGGGTATTTACACACTTACCCATCAGTTAAACTCACCGGCAGGGTTAATCAATCGACCTGATATTCGCTTTAAAGTGTATTTTGATGCAGAATTACTTGAAGTCATCTCCGTTTGTAATGAAACCACACTCAACAAAAATCATCCTTTCATAGCGCAATGTTCTGATATGGATATACAATGGGAATTAAACACTTTTATTGAAAGATGGCTAGACTATTGTTTGGTCAAATATGACACACTGGAATGGAAAATAGTAAAGTAAAAGATAAATTAGTCGTGGCGATTTCGTCGCGTGCGTTGTTTGATCTTGACGAATCTCATCAAATATACAAAGAACATGGTGTAGAAGCTTACGCCAAACATCAAGAAAAAAATGAAAATGTTATTCTTGAGCCAGGTGTAGGATTTTCCCTAGTCAAGAAACTTTTAACCCTTAATAGCGAAAAAACCCCAATTGATGTGATTTTATTATCGCGCAACAGTGCAGATACAGGGTTAAGAATTTTCAACTCAATCGAGCACTATGGCTTGAATATTTCTAGAGCGGCATTTACCCGTGGCGAAAGCACTCATTCGCTTGTCGGCGCGTTTGAAGCCGATCTATTTTTATCAAGCAATTATCAAGACGTGCAAAAAGCGCTAGAATCAGGTTATGCGGCAGCTTCCATCGTTGGCTCAAACTCAAAAGATGCGCACGAAACACAATTGCGCATTGCCTTTGATGGTGACGCTGTTATTTTTTCCGATGAAGCAGAGAAAATATTTCAAGAAAAAGGCCTGGAAGCCTTTGAACAAAGCGAAAAAAAATCAGCTAAGGTTGAACTTAAGGCTGGCCCATTTAAGTGTTTTTTAAAATCACTTCACAAAATTCAATCCACCTTTCCTGTGGAAAATAACCCCATCAGAACCGCACTGGTGACAGCGCGCTCCGCCCCTTCGCACAAGCGCGTAATCCACACCATGCGTGAATGGGGCATCCGAATTGATGAATCTTTCTTTTTAGGAGGACTGGACAAAGGTATTTTCTTAAAAGAATTTGGCGCGGATATTTTCTTTGATGACCAACACAAACATTGCCAGTCTGCTTCTCAATACGTACCAACTGGGCATGTTCCTAGTGGTATCTCAAACGAATAATTTATTTTTAGACCCAAGCCGGGCTTGGGTCTAAAAATCAAAATCACTCATGGATAACGAAACCCCTTTATTACTTGCAAAGGATATTGAGGCCGTTTTTATATCAATTTTATATCGCTCCAATCCTCCTGATTCTTGCAATAAATTTTCTATTTCATTTTGATCACAAATACTATTACCCATTTCAGTTGATAGGTATTCAAAAATACTGGATTTAACCAGATTGGTTTTTGGATTTATACAATGATGTTTATAATTTAAATTAACATAACTACTAATAGAAAACAACGAATACGCTTCATCAATATTCTTAGATTTAAATCTTCCTTGAAATAGGGACCCATTTCTATCATGTGTTTGATTGAAAAATTTAACATACGAAGTGCCCAATCTTTGCATGTATTTTGAAATACCTTGATCGCTTTCTTGTTTTAATAACAGATGAAAATGATTAGGCAACAAGCAATATGCCACAATACTAACAAGCCTTTCTCCATCGCCAAAAACGACGCTGTCTTTATGCTTCTTTCTTTTTAATTTAATAGAATTACTGACATCAGTGCTATTCAAATCTTGCATCCTATTAAAGAAAAAATACATCTCATCTCTATTTGTAAAAATATCACGTTTATCAACACCACGATTGAATACATGATAATACTCACCATTGACTAAAGGGGTTTTTCTAATTGACATAGGCTTATTATAATTTAGACCCAAGCCCGGCTTGGGTCTAAATTTAATAAATAATATTTTTTGTTGATGGGTAAAATAACCAACATTCATAATTTTTTTATAAAAAATGAACAACAAAATCCAGGCTATTCGCGGAATGAATGATTTACTGCCAAAAGACTCGAGTCTTTGGTTATCAGTCGAGCGCATTATTTCTAATTTGTTTATTTCTTATGGTTTTAAGAATATTCGCACTCCCATTGTAGAAAAAACAGATACTTTTTGTCGTGCCATTGGTGAGGCGACTGACATTGTTGAAAAAGAAATGTACTCTTGGAAAGAGTCTAACGGTGAAAGCTTAAGTTTAAGACCCGAGGGAACGGCTGGCTGTGTACGCGCCATGATTGAGCACAATCTACCCAGAGAGGGCATTCAAAAAGTTTTTTACCAAGGGGCAATGTTTAGGCATGAGCGCCCGCAAAAAGGACGTTACCGTCAGTTTCACCAAGTTGGTGTGGAAGTATTTGGTGCGGACAACGCCAAGATTGATGCAGAACTCATGGCAATGACTCATGCACTTTGGCAATCTTTAGGGTTAAAAAATCTTACTTTACAGGTTAATACATTGGGCTCATCAGAAGCCAGAGCCAATTATAGATCCGTATTAGTAGACTATTTTACTAAGAGCAAAGATCAACTCGATGAAGACAGCTTAAGGCGCTTATCAACCAATCCACTGCGTATCTTAGACAGTAAAAATAAAGACATGCAAGGTCTTATTAATAGAGCACCAAAATTAATGGATTATTTAGACGATGAGTCCAGTCAACACTTTGATGAGTTTAAAAATTATTTGGAATATTTAAACATCCCTTATCAAATTAACACTCGTTTGGTGCGAGGCTTGGATTATTACAACCGCACTGTGTTTGAGTGGACCACAAACGATTTAGGCGCACAAGGTACAATTTGTGCGGGTGGACGTTACGATGGATTAGTTGAAAAAATGGGTGGAAAACCAACGCCTGCCGTTGGTTTTGCCATTGGATTAGAGCGTTTAGTGCTCCTACTGGAAGAACAAAAGATCTCTTTATCTGGCTCACCTTTGTCCATTTACTTAATGGCCTTAGGGGACAAAGCACAACTTAAATCGATGCAAATTGCCCATGACTTACGCGCATCATTGCCCGGTGCAATACTTTATAATGACATCACATTAGGTAGCTTCAAAAGTCAATTTAAAAAAGCCGACAAAGCCGATGCCGATTATGCATTGATTTTGGGTGAAGAAGAGCTGAGCAATAATCAAATTAGTGTCAAGCCATTAAAAGGTCAAAGTTCGCAACAAACAATGAGTCTGGATGAGGCCATTAATTATTTTAAGGACAGTACAAACGTATGAAAAATTTTATCGAAGTTCATAAAACCGAAGACGAACAAGCCGAGCAAATCAAAAAATGGATTAAGGAAAACGGTGGGCAAATTGTTGCTGGTGTGGTAATGGGTCTGTCTGCTATTTGGGGTTTTGATTATTACAAAAACTACCAAAATGAACAGTCCACTCAAGCTCGTTCACACTACTTATCTTTGGTAGTAAATCCTAACAACACAGAATCTTTTGATAAACTACAAAATAATTACACCGGCAGTGGTTATGTCGATCAATCGTCTTTACTCATGGCTAAGAATGCTGTTAACAATAAACAATACCAACAAGCACTTGATTACCTCTCACCTCTGCTTGAGAGTGAAAATGAATTCGTTGCTCACAGTGCCAAACTTAGAATGGCTGCAATTCACCTTGAGATGAATAATTACGATCAGGCTTTATCAGTACTTGAGGCAACTGAAAATAACGCTTTTAGTGGTTTATACAACCACACCAAGGGTGATGTTTACTTAGCTCAAAACAACATTGATTCAGCCAAAAAGCATTATCGATTGGCTCTTAGTCAATTATCAAACGATTCCGAATTAAAAAGTTTAATTAAAATTAAATTAAACGATCTTAACTAACTTTTCTTTGTATTGTGGGCTTACCCGTCATCTCTCTTGTTGGACGCCCAAACGTTGGTAAGTCCACACTCTTTAATCGCTTAAGCAATTCTCGTCAAGCTTTAGTCTCTGATTTTGAAGGTTTAACCCGTGATCGTCAATACGCTGAAATTTTGCTGGATGATGACAGTCAAACTTTTGTTACTATCATTGATACCGGTGGCTTAACAGGCGATGATAATATTGTTGACAGTGGCATTCAAGGTCAAGTACTAAACGCCTTAGAAGAATCTGATGTTATTTACTTTATTGTGAGCGCTAGAGATGGCGTTATTGGATTAGATTTAGAAATAGCCTCGCAACTTAGGCGCCTGAAAAAAGACATTATTCTAGTCTGTAATAAAGCAGAAGGTTTGGATGAATCTCTAGCCGCTGAGTTTTACGAATTAGGCCTAGGTGAACCAAGGCTGATTTCTGCAGAACACAGCCAAGGAATTGGAGATTTAATCGATCATACCCTGCCCCTATTACCTCAAGCAACCATCGAGGAAGAAGCTGAAGTTGAAGGTATTGCGGTTGCTGTTTTAGGCAGACCCAATGTTGGAAAGTCAACTTTGATCAATCGAATTTTAGGTGAAGAGCGTGTCTTAGCTATTGATATGCCAGGCACAACACGTGATAGCATCTACATTCCTTTTGAGCGCGAAGGCCAAAAATACACACTGATTGATACTGCTGGTATCCGTCGTAAACGCTCTACTCACGAGAAAATTGAAATCTTCTCAATTATTAAAGCCATTGATGCACTTGATCGCTCACACGTTGTAATTTTAGTACTGGATGCACGCGAAGGTGTAACCGAGCAAGATGCTACTCTGCTTGGTATGATTGCCGATAAAGGCCGGGCACTGCTAATTGTGATTAACAAATGGGATGGTCTTGATGATTATCAGAAATCTGAAGTTAAACGTAAGCTTGATGTTAAGTTATCGTTTGTAAATTATGCCAGTGTGCATTATATTTCGGCATTACATGGCTCTGGCGTTGGTAAGCTCTTTGCGCCAATTATTAAGTCTTATACTAACGCTAGCACTCAACATTCCACTTCAACCTTAAATAAGATTTTAGAAAGCGCCAATGCGGGCCATCAACCACCACCGGTAAAAGGCAGACGTCTTAAAATTAAATACGTAAATCAAACAGATGTGTTTCCACCAACGCTTACCTTTCACGGCAACCACCTTCAAAACGTACCTAATGCTTATGATCGCTATTTAAAGAATTTCTTTATCAATGCACTTAAGCTAACCAATACCCCGCTTAGAATCGAATATAAAAGCGGTGAAAACCCATTTAAAGACAACAAAAATGAACTCAGTGCACGTCAAGTGACTAAAAAGCGTCGCTTAATGCAGTTTATTAAGAAGCGGAAGAAGCGGAAGTAAACTTTACCTGTGCATTGGTCCGATCAATCTCTACCAATAATTCACAATACGAATTTTCCAATATTTCTGCTTGAGACGGATCATCACTGCATGCACAACCTGAAAGAATCTCGCAGAAAAATACACCTATTTTTATTTGAATCTGGTCGTCGGTTTCATGACTTGATAAAATCATTACATCAATACTGTCTTCATCAATCACAGCACTATGATTACAACAATTAGCTAAAGGAAGCTCCTCTAATTCAAGTGATTTTATGGCTTGTTTAAATGCTTGCGGAAACTCGTCGCTCCCCCAGCATTCTAAAACCCTATCAAACACTAAGATGAAAGAATAAGATTGTGCGCTTTAGAGGCCGCTTTAATAAAACTTTCAAACAATGGATGGCCATCGCGTGGACTTGAGGTAAATTCTGGATGAAATTGACAAGCCATAAACCAAGGATGGTCTTTAATCTCAACCATCTCAACCAAAGTGCCATCAATAGATCGACCTGAAATGGTTAACCCTGCCGTCTCAATTTTATCAATCAACTGATTGTTGACCTCATAGCGATGACGATGACGCTCAATAATTACATCCTTGCCATAAATTTTTCTAGAATTTGTGCCTTTAACCAGTGCACACTCTTG
The DNA here is from genome assembly GCA_000205985.2 of uncultured Candidatus Thioglobus sp. Lineage (GTDB taxonomy): Bacteria > Pseudomonadota > Gammaproteobacteria > PS1 > Pseudothioglobaceae > SUP05. Next base: position 11,984 of record GG730001.1, read on the forward strand.
ACCACCCAAACGCATAGTACCGCCCATGTCTGAATCTTGATCTCGAGTCTGTACACTGCCGTCCTCATCTTGCCACTCGGTAATTAACCCCACTACTGTATAAGGAGTTTTGGCGTTAAATTCAGTACTATTAGCACCTTTCATGTCGGCCACGTGTCGTGCATATTCAATCACCGCTACTTGCATACCAAGGCAGATTCCCAAATAAGGAATGTTATTCTCACGCGCGTATTTAACCGTGGCAATTTTACCCTCGACTCCGCGATTACCAAAACCACCTGGTACTAAAATGGCGCTCATTTCACTTAAACAACCCACACCCTCTTTTTCAATTTCTTCAGAATCAAAATAATGAATATTAACTTTGGTTTGCGTGTGTACACTGGCATGAATCAATGCTTCGGATAAAGACTTATAAGCCTCAGTAAGATCCATGTATTTACCTACCATGGCAATATCAACACTGCCTTTTGGATTTTCTAATTTTTTAATCACTGCATCCCACTCACTAAGATCGGTTGGCTTGCAATTAAGTGACAATCTTTTAACCACAACGTCATCTAAACCTTGCTCGTGCAATGCTCTTGGCACCTTATAAATAGTATCAACATCCAATGAAGTAAACACAGAATCTTCTGGAACATTAGTAAACAAAGCAATCTTAGCACGCTCTGCATCAGGCAAAGGATATTCAGAACGACAAATCAAAATATCAGGTTGAATACCAATGCCCCTTAATTCTTTAACTGAGTGTTGAGTCGGTTTGGTTTTGAGTTCACCCGCAACTTTAATATAAGGCAACAACGTTAAGTGAATGAATAACGTATTTTCGCGACCAATTTCCAGACCCATTTGTCGAATGGCCTCTAAAAACGGTAAGGACTCAATGTCACCCGCCGTACCGCCAATCTCAACCAAAGCTACATCCGCACCTTCTGCGCCCGCTTGTGCCAAACGTTTAATCTCATTAGTAATGTGTGGAATGATTTGCACCGTCGCACCGAGATAATCACCACGACGTTCGCGCTCAATTACATTTTCATACACGCGACCAGCGGTAAAGTTATTTTTCTTTCCTAGTTGTTGGCGAATAAAACGCTCGTAATGTCCAAGATCAAGATCGGTTTCAGCGCCATCGTTAGTAACGAATACCTCGCCATGTTGGAACGGACTCATGGTGCCAGGATCCACATTAATGTACGGATCAAGTTTAAGCATGGTCACTTTAAGACCGCGAGATTCTAAGATGGAAGCGAGAGAAGCAGAGGCGATTCCTTTACCTAAAGAGGAAACCACACCACCAGTGATAAAGATGTATTTTGTTGCCATTAAAAAGTAACAAAGTTGAAATGGTTATGATACACAAAACTGTGTAGAATATGGGCGTATTAAATCATACTAATTGCCAATGGAATATAAACAATTCGTCTCTCGCCTCTTTGTCTATCTTAAAGAGCACATTGGTAAACTGATCTTTGTCTCATTAATGATGATCCTTGCTACTGCATTAGAGAGCTCCATTCCTGAAATCACTGGCCGTATTGTTGACGATTTATTTGTCGAAGATAGAAATACTCAAGACGCTGTGCTTTATGCCAGTATTCTGTTTGGTGTTTTTGTGCTCAGCTCTATCTTTGCTTTAACTTCTACTGCAGCCAGTTCTTGGGTGTCAAATAAAGTGATCACAGATATCCGTATTGATATGTTTGCTAAACTTTTAAGACTACCAAAATCTTATTTTGACCAACATTCCACTGGAAAAATTCTATCCAAGCTTACTTTTGACGTGGGGCAAATTGCGGCAGCCGCTTCTACTATTTGGCTTGATTTTATCAAATCATCTTTTTCAGCAATCATTCTGATTGGTTATTTGTTTTACAAAAATTGGCAACTGAGTCTTATTCTTTTATTGTTAATGCCACTGATATTCATTGCCGTTAAATTATCCAGCAACCGCATGAGAACTGCATCGGAAAAAGTTCAAGAGTCAATGGGGAAAATGACTCACCTTTTGGATGAAAATATTTCCGGAAACTCTTTGATAAAAATATACCACGCACAAACCCAAGAAACCAACAAATTCAATGCCTTAGTCACGCACATCCGTCATCAAATATTTAAAGTTGGTATGACCGGCGCATTCAACACGGGTTTTGTTAATATTTTAATTGGTCTTTCTTTGGCTACCGTTGTTTACTTATCATCCATCTATCTAAAAATGACAGCGGGTGAATTTTTATCTTTTTTCACCGCCATGGGCATGTTAGTAAAACCCGCTAAAAGCCTGGTCAACATCAACAAGCCTTTGCAAGAGTCCATGGCAGCTGGAGGCAGTGTGTTTGGACTGCTCGATGAAAATGAAGAGTACAACGACGGCACTAAAAAATTAAAGAATTCCAAAGGAAAAATTAAATTTACCAATGTTTCATTTGGTTATTCGAGCGATGCGACTGTACTTAACAACATTAATCTGGACATTAAATCAGGCGAGACCATTGCACTCGTAGGCTCTACTGGTAGCGGCAAAACCACCATTATTCAATTACTTACTCGATTTTATTCGCCCAATTCAGGCTCCATTACTATCGATGGCACTGATATCAGTGATTTTGAAGTCGATTCCCTGCGCTCACAAATTTCTTTTGTTGATCAAAATGTGCGGCTATTTAATGACACAGTAAAAGGAAATATAGCTCTAGGACGATTAGATAGTATGAGTGATAAACAGATTTATCATGCTGCAAAAATAGCAAATGCAACTGAATTTATCGAGCAAACGGATAATGGCTTTGACACCGAGATTGGCGAAGAGGGCGCCAAGCTCTCAGGCGGTCAGCGCCAGCGTCTAGCCATTGCCCGTGCAATTGCTAAAGACAGTCCAATTTTAATTTTGGATGAAGCCACCTCGGCACTTGATTCTGCCACTGAAAAACTGGTGCAAGCAGCCATTGATAAAATGCAAAAAGGACGGACAACCATCATCATTGCTCACCGACTCAGTACCATTCAAAAAGCCGATCGAATCATTGTGTTAAAACGCGGAGACATTATTGAGCAAGGGTCTCACCAGGAACTACTGAACTACAACGGTGAATACGCAGGCTTATACAAGCACCAATTTGAGAGCTAGTGTTTGACCATCAGCATTTTATGTTTAAGCATATCATGCATGCTATAGCCAATACCGCCAATACCACAACCCAAGGCAATTCCTCACGCAAAAAATCTGTAAGTACACTTGTTTGAATTAACAAGGTTCTTGATAGTCTAAGTTCGGGAGGTTTTGCCTTAAAAGAAAAGCTATTTTAGCTTTTGATTACAATCATTTTATGCTCTAGCATGTCACGCATTGTGTAGCCAATACCACCAATACCATAACCCGAATGTTTACGCCCTGCGAACGGCATCCAATCCACTCTGAAAGTGGTGTAATCGTTAATCATCACCGCACTGGCTTCTAGCTTTTTGGCCACATCCATTGCAAGCGAAACATCATCACTAAACACTGCTGACTGGAAAGATACATCGAGACTGTTTGCATCCTCAATGGCACTATTAATATCCTTGTAGCCATACACGCACACCACTGGTCCAAAAATCTCTTGTGTGGATACTTTTGAGCTCTTGGATGGGTTTAACAATACTGTCGGCTCATAACTCACTTCGTTAATCCTTTTTCCGCCAGTAATGAGCGTTGCGCCCTCATTAATCGCCTCACCTACCCAAGCTTCGATTCTATCGGTTTCTTTAGGAAGAATTAACGGCCCTAAATCACTATCTTCACTAATGGCATCACCCACTACTTGTTTTGATGCAATGTCCGCAATTTTTTGTGCCATTTCACCATCACGACCCTCGGGCA